>JAUCGN010000322.1 GCA_030378125.1 Thiotrichales bacterium HSG1
GTAGGATTCGTTGATGTGGGTAGATTTAAAATTGTAAATGATAGTATGGGACATCTAGTTGGTGATAGATTGTTAACTGATATTGCTGAACGTTTGAGCAAAGAAGTGGCAGATGATGATGTAGTAGCACGCTTTGGTGGTGACGAGTTTGCTTTGATATTTAATGATGTTCCCAATTTAAAAATTTTGGAACAAAAAATTAATAATATTTTACATAAGTTAAGCCAACCTTATGTATTAAAGGATGAAACTTTTAATACCACTGCTAGTATTGGGGTAGCATTAAGTGATTCAGAATATGAAACTGCCGATGAAATGTTGCGTGATGCTGATACAGCTATGTATGAGGCCAAAAAACAAGGAGGAGATACATCAGTTACTTTTCAGCCCGGAATGCGACTAAAAATTGTCAATATGTTGAAAATGGAAGGTGATTTACGCAAGGCTTTAGAACGAGATGAATTACTATTATATTATCAACCAATAATTTCTTTGGAAACTCACAAATTGATAGGTTTTGAAGCATTAGTACGCTGGCAACACCCACAACAAGGTTTAATAGCTCCAGACTTATTTATTCCTTTAGCAGAAGAAACTGGTTTAATAAGGGAACTAGGTTTATGGGTATTTGAAACGGCTTGTTCACAACTCAGTGATTGGCAACAACAATTTGCTAACCATTCTGAATTGGGTATGAACATAAATGTTTCTCCAGTACAACTTAAACAACCAAATTTAGTTTATCAGATTCAAGATATTATTAATAAATGTGATATAAAACCAAATACTTGTAGAATTGAAATTACTGAAAATGCCATGATGCAAAATCCCCAAATGGCATTAAAAATTCTTAATGATCTAAAAAATCTAGAGATTTTATTGTATATTGATGACTTTGGTACTGGTTATTCTTCTTTAAGTTATTTGCAGCAATTTCCGATAGATGCTTTAAAAATTGATAAAAGTTTTATCCAAAATATTGATGCTTCTAGTAAATCTGCCCAAATTGTCAATGCCATCATTGCGTTAGGAAAGTCATTTGATTTACGGATAGTAGCAGAAGGAACAGAAAATAAGGATCAAATAACTATGTTAAAAGCTGCCAATTGTCACAATGTTCAAGGTTATTTTTTCTCCAAACCTAAAGATGCACAGACTATAGAAAAATTTTTACGGATGGATAAATTTGACATTTAAGCATTTTATTGGGACCCACCTAATGGAACATTATAATTAACATTAAGAATTTAGGTATAAACTAAATGAAAATAAACAAATACAATAACTTACCACTACCAAAACGTGGTCGCAGAATTCATTTTACCGGTATTGGTGGAGTTGGTATGTGTGGTATTGCTGAGGTAATGCACCGTATTGGTTACGCAATTTCCGGTTCAGATTTACATAGTGGCAAAATGACTCAACATTTAGCCGACTTGGGCATCAAAATCCAAATTGGTCATGCTGCCGAACATGTGCATGGTTGTGATGTAGTGGTGATTTCCAGTGCAGTAAAAGAAGACAATCCAGAAGTACAAGCAGCTAGATCCAAAAGAATTCCAGTAATTCCACGAGCAGAAATGTTAGGAGAATTAATGCGTTTCAGACAAGGCATTGCAATTGCTGGAACTCATGGTAAAACCACTACTTCCAGTATGTTAGCTTGGATTTTAGAACAGGCTGGTTTAGAACCGGGATTTTTAATTGGTGGTGTACCTGAAAACTTTGGGGTATCAGCAAGATTAGGCAATGGAAAATTTTTTGTGGTAGAAGCTGATGAATATGATAGTGCTTACTTTGACAAACGTTCCAAATTTATTCATTACCACCCCAAAACTCTAGTATTAAACAATTTAGAATATGACCATGCTGATATTTTTCCTGATTTAGCAGCGATCCAACTCCAATTCCACTATTTGGTACGAACTGTACCTAGCTCTGGACTTATTATCCATAATAAACAAAATGTTGCTATTGATAATACTTTAGAAAAAGGTTGCTGGACTCCACTGAAATCATTCGTTGATGGTGATTGGGCAGCTAAATCATTGTCGGCAGATAATAGTAGTTTTGAAGTACATTACCAACAACAAATGGTACCAGTAAAATGGGATTTAATTGGCCAACACAATGTGGATAATGCCTTAGCTGCAATCGCT
>JAUCGN010000323.1 GCA_030378125.1 Thiotrichales bacterium HSG1
GGCTTTCACCAGCCATAGAAAAATCATTACCAAGATTTTTACTCATCTCATCAACTAATTCTATCGGCACATATTGACCAAATAGGGTAGTTATATGCCGTTTGTTAGTTGATTCAACGAAATAACCATAAGACATATTAAAGATAAACTGAGTTAAAATCAACAATCCGATGGTAGCTAATGGAAATACTAAGTTTTGGGTACTCCATAAGATTAAGTTTATTAAAAATAATAATCCAGATAAACCTAAAGTTATGCCAGTTGCAGTTAAAGGGGAACACAATGATAACAAACTAATCATCACTAAACCAATTAACATTAATAATAAAACTTCTACAATATCTTCATATTCAAAAGTAAATTTAAAATTGTCATCTAAAATTCCTGCAATAAGGTTAGCATGAATTTCTATATCTGGATAAAGATTGCCGACTGGAGTAGCAAGCAAGTCTGATAAACCTTGTGCTGTAGTTCCAAGTAATACTATTTTATTTTTTAATAAGTTAGGATTTTGAATTCGTTGATAAATGACATCAGCTGCTGAAATATATGGATAAGTATTTATAGCTCCTTTATAAGGGATTAATGCTTGTAAATTTTTGTCGGTAGGAATTTTCTGTTCGCCAATTTTTAATAATGTCTGGGATTGAAAATCAAGTTTAAATTTTGGCAAAACTGAACGGGCTACTGCTAATGATAATGATTCATATAATTGATTTTTATAACTATACAACATAGGTACTCGCCGTACAATACCATCAATATCAGGTTCCACTTCAAAATGTCCACCACTTATGGCATTAGTCTGAAACTGAGCTAAGTTAGCAGCATAACCATTAGCAATTTTATACGGTATTTGAGTAAATTCTTTGCCATTAAAAACTGGGGCTGGTAATTGCCCAGCTTCACTATCATGCTCATTGGTAAAGGCATAACCTAATACTACCCTATGTTTAGCAAGAGTTTTTGCTAATAGTCCATCATAATCTAGTTTTTTTTCAAGTTCAGTTAAAGTTTGTAAAAACACCGTAGCTTCTTTTAACGGTCCTTGAGCTAAAGTGCGTAGTTTGGTTAATCCAGAACTATCATCTGGTTCTACAAATACAGCATCCATACCTAATACGTTAATTTGATAGGTATCAAACAATTGATTTATTAAATCTGCTATTACTGAGCGATTCCAAGGCCAACGCCCTATTTCACTTAAACTATACTCATCAATATCTACAATTACGATACGCTCGTCTTTTACATTAGGCATGGTCAATTCTAGCCTAAAATCATAAGTTATATGTTCTAACGTATTGATAAATTCCCATTCAATAGTTTTTGTGGCATGTGAAATAAAAAATAATAGTATAGCTATACTAAACAAATACCGCGATATATGTCGCGTAACAGTGGACATAACAAATTACCCTTAATCACTTATTTCCCCCGTGATTAAAAGAATCATTGTTGAAGAAATAAGCTTAATCAAATAGTTGAGACAATGCAGCACCCGGATCATTTGCTTTCATAAAAGCTTCACCGATTAAGAACGTATGCACACCAACATCACTCAATAAGGCAATATCTTCAGGAGTATATATCCCACTTTCACTGACTATTATATGTTTTTTAGGAATTTGTTCTAACAAGTTTAAAGTAGTTCTTATATCAGTATCAAAAGTTTTTAGATTACGATTATTAATACCTATCAAACGCATATTAATTGATAAGGCTCGTTCTAATTCTTTTTGATTATGTACTTCTACTAATACATCCATCCCTAAATGAGTAGCCAAATCAAATAAATCTTGTAACTGTGCATCGTCTAATATAGCAACTATAAGCAAAATACAGTCCGCTCCAATTACCCGTGCCTCGTATACCTGATAAGCATCAATAATAAAGTCCTTACGTAAAATAGGGAGTGGGCAAATTTCATGTACTTGAGATAGGTATTCATTAGAACCTTGAAAAAATTTTTCATCAGTTAAAATGGATAGACAGGCCGCTCCATTTTGTTCATAGCTTTTGGCAATTTCAGTTGGATTAAAATTAGTTCGTAATAAACCTTTGCTTGGAGAGGCTTTTTTTATTTCGGCTATAACTGCCGGTTGTTGAAATTGTAAACGTGCATTAATAGCTACCCGTTT
>JAUCGN010000324.1 GCA_030378125.1 Thiotrichales bacterium HSG1
GCTAACAAAGTGTTAGTTATGATCAACAATATACCCAGCTGGCATGCTATAACTGGAGAAGGTAATTTAGATCGTCTTGATATCCATGATGTTGAACGAATTGAAGTATTACGCGGTCCAGCCTCAGTAATTTACGGTTCACAGGCTTATGTCGGGGCAATTAATATTGTTTTGCGTAAAAATACTAAAGAACTACATGCCAGCATTGGTAGCAAAGATAGATATTCAATAGGAGCCAATTACCGTTATAATTCACCTGATGGCTTGTCCATATTTACCGCTTTAAATAAAAAACAAGGTCAGCGTCTTGATGACAATTTTACTGATGAGGTTGGGGTAAATGGCAATATTAAAGATTATCATGACAGCTTCAATGCAACAGCAACATTAGAATACAAAGATCACGCTTTACTATTAAATGTTTTTCGCAATGATGAAGGCAATTATGAAGGTTCTACCCAAAAGTTTTCGGCTGGGGCTGGTAACAATCATGATGTAGATGGAATTTTGCTTGGTTATACCAACTCGCATAATTGGACTGAGGATTTTTACTCCAAAATAAACCTGTTTTATGACTGGAATGAACGTAACTTTTCTAGATCGGCTGATGATGACATAAGAGCTAACGTATTAGGACAGAGAATTGGAGGAAATATCAGCAATATATTAAGTTGGAACAATAGTTTACAATTTGAATTGGGAATGGATTATGAACTAAGAAAGAGTAAAGAATACCAAAATATTCGCCAATCTTCCAACGTTATTTTAGCTGAAAACAATCTTTTAGATCGGAATGTTTATGAGTATTCTGGTTATGGTCAAATTGATTGGAAACCTTTGAATAAATGGCGTATTTTAATTGGCAGTCGGCTTACTAAAAGTGAAACCTTTGGTGAAAATATATCTTCTAGAGGAACAATTGTCTATTCAATAGATGCCAAAAATGCCATTAAATTTATCGCAGGGCAGTCTTTTCGGACTCCAAGTTTGTTTGAACTATATTTTATTACTCCAACTAAAAGTGTATTTGGTAAAGAGAGCTTAGAACCAGAAACTGCTGATACTTTTGAAATTGTTTACCAACATAGCCATAGCTATTTTTATATCCAAACGTTGGCTTACTATTCTATTTACAAAAATAAAATTCACCGTATCAAAGATGATGTAATGCTTGATGATGGTACGGTTGTCAACAATGTTAGCGTTTATAATAATGGCGAAGAATTTACTGCTAAAGGTTTGGAATTTGAACTAAAATATCTCAATCCTAAACTGGTCAACATTTTTTTAAACTTTGATTATGTTGTTGGTGATGATGGAGATAAATTACCCGGAACTGAACATTATAACTTTAAATATGTTCCAGATTTTGCCACCTCAATCGGTATTCAAAAAAGCTTTAATAAAATTGATATTTCGCTGCTCGGCAACTATAGTGATTCGGTTGATAGCCGTCAAGTTGATGACTATTTTAATCTTAATTTGAACTTTGCTTATCAACATAAATATAATTCTTTACAATTTAAGCATATCTTGTCAATTCAAAACCTAACCGGAACTCAAGTTAGTGTACCCGAATATGTTAGACGCAAGAAAATCAATGAATTGCCATTAGTCGGTTCAGAACGCAGCATATTTTACTCCTTAATCGTAGATTTTTAAATAATTTACTGATTCAATTTAAAAAGAGGATGTTTTGAAAAAATTTGACGTTATTATAATTGGAACTGGTTTTGCTAGTTCGTTTTTTCTGCATGGTTATCTATCTCGTGCTGGTAAGCAAGCTCGTATTTTAGTGTTGGAACGAGGGAAAAATGATTCCCATCAGTGGCAGTTGCAAAATAAAATGCAAAGTAGTGTTCCATCTAAAACAATTAATGAAACTCCAACTAAAAGATGGCCACATTACATAGGATTTGGTGGAACATCAAGAGCTTGGGTAGCATGTACCCCTCGTATGATGCCAAATGATTTGCAACTTAAATCTAAATATGGAGTAGGTGTTGATTGGCCAATTACTTATGATGAATTGGAACAGTATTATACCGAAGCTGAAATAATAATGGCTGTTTCTGGTCCAAGTGATAACTATCCATTTCCACGTAGCCAGCCCTATCCACAACCCCCACACCT
>JAUCGN010000325.1 GCA_030378125.1 Thiotrichales bacterium HSG1
TCAACGGATTAAACCGCCGACTAAAGTAAAAAGCGTGGTGTGCTTCGCACGATTTTTATATAAATTTTGACTGAAGTCTTTTTCCGTCTGGAAGACGGAGGTTTTTAACCATTTATGGGACAATAAACAATTATATCGTATACCACTTAATCGGGAACTGCTACACTCAATACTATTTGGTGCTTTTTCTTCATGATATTGCTATGTTTTTCATGTGAATAAGAAAGACGGGAGGATAGCGTGGGGTTTATGATGTTTCGCTTAGACATCTTACGAGTTATAATCTCAGGAAAGATTAGGAAAAAAACTTAAATCATCATTTACAATTCTAAGTTCATAAGTAAAATTTGGACCACATTCTTGGTTAATAAGATTATTATTAATTGATTCAATTGAAGCAAGCCCCTTATATAAACCACCATTTGGGATATTAAGATATATTAAACTTTCAGAGTCCAAAAAAAATACTTCTTCTTGTAATGGTTGAGTTGATACTTCAAGAACACTACCGATACAATGTGTTTTACGACTACCAACTGAAAATACATTTTCTTCATTAAATGAGAGTAGTTTGTCATACAAAAAAGCTTGATATAAAATCTGATTCAGAGTCAACAAAGATGATTTTAAAGAGGTAATAGCAAAACATATCTTAGAAATATGATATTGTGAACTATTATTATCTGAAACAATTCTTAATTGACGAATTTCGTTGGGTGGATTAAAAATTCCACTCCTATATATTTGTTGTATAGTAGTTTCAATAATATCTGATAGCTCTTTTTCTGATATATCATTCTTTATTTTAGGAACAATCTTTAAGCTTTCTCTTATTGTACTTACTGCTTTATGAGATTTAAATGAATTAACCAAATTTTTTACAACATCTTCTTCAAAATTAAAACCAGAGAAAGAGTTTTTTAAATTATATTCGTAATTAAAATACGGATGTATCGACATGATGGATGGTAAACATTCTTCTCGAATAGCTTTTAAACACCTAGAACTAATTTCAGAAATAAACATGTGAGCCATCTCAAATAATTTTAACTCATCAATAGATATTTTTCGTGGCAAGTTAATGTTTGGGCAGTGGGCTTGAAGTGTTAAATTACATTAAAAAAGCCGGAACCTTCCAAAGAGATTTTGATAAATTTTAGGCGAAACGTTGGGTGGCGGCGGCGAGGACGGTTTAGAACTAAGCAAGAAAATTCTTAACTCATATCTGCCCAAATTAAAAGAAGGAGGAGCTATTGAATTTCTTGGTTGTGGACTTGGAGCAAACAATGTTGCCGGATTTGTAGAAGGTTTAAACAAAGTTTTGACTCAAGGTAATTTTTTTGGACACACCTTGTTAACTAGCAAGTTCAAGTTAAAACCGGGCAATTCATTTTATGACACCATGGTACTTAGGGGAGGATTAAATAGCAATACGCTGTTAGACGTGACTTACAAGATATTTGAAGAACATTTTGAACAACTTGGGGCTGATGAGATGTATTTTTTCTTTATGCGTGTAGAAAAAGATAGTCAACGTCAAATTACGGATAATCGCATTGTAATAACTGATCTTGCCAGAAATCTCCATGATGGTAGCATCATACTTTCTCAACCATGGCATTTTGCTTAGGAACATTATAGTTTCAAAAAACCTTCCGGTTTACAAAAAGCTGGAAGGTTTATTTTTAAACTATTGATATTAAAAGTCTTCCCAACCTTCATTATTTTCTGGTGGTATCAAATCATTTTGTGGATAGTTTTCCGGTATTTGAGTGGTTTCTTCGATTTTCAGTAATTCTAAATCACCTACATGAAAAAATGCAACTTGTCCTTCTAATTTTTGGGCATGTTCTTTCATCAAATTGCCAGTTGATGATACTTCACCAGCTAACGTAGCATTTTGTTGAGTCATATCATCCATTTGAACTATAGCCATGTTTATGTGGTGAATTCCTGAAGATTGCTCTCTAGTAGCAGATGCGATGTCTGCAATAATATCGCTAACATCTCCACTAGCAGAAACAATTTTTCCAAAAATATTACCAGATTGATTCACTAATTTAGTACCTTCTTCCACTTTATCAGCACTATCTTGAATTAAGGACTTGATTTCTTTAGCTGCTTT
>JAUCGN010000326.1 GCA_030378125.1 Thiotrichales bacterium HSG1
CGCCAAATGTCCAGTTTGGGCAAATTCCATCCCAAAATTCATAATTTCTGCATCCCGAATTTCACCTAGCAAAATAACATCTGGAGCTTGACGTAAAGTATTATGTAAAGCCGCTTCCCAACTTTTGGTATCTACCCCAATTTCTCGTTGCGTAATACAACAATTTTTATGTGGATGAACATATTCAATCGGGTCTTCAAGGGTAATTATATGACCATAAGAATTACTATTGCGATGGTCAATCAAAGCTGCCATTGTAGTCGATTTACCAGAACCGGTACCACCAACCATAATAATCAAGCCATTTTTAGCAGTAATTACTTCTTTTAACACTGGTGGTAATCCCAACTTATCAAAATTTGGAACTTCAGCCTCGATGATACGCATTATAACACCTTGACAACCTTGTTGTATGAAGGCATTAACTCGAAACCTACTTAAACCAGGTGGATGAATAGCAAAATTACATTCCTGAGTTTCTTCAAACTCTTTCAATTGCTTATCATTCATAATACACTGAGTTAAGGCCATAGAATCATTTGAAGTCAATGCCTTCTTAGTCATCGGAGTCATTTTGCCTTTGAGCTTCATTGCTGGTGGAAAGCCGGCTGTTAAAAATAAATCTGAACCACCTTCTTTAGTCATTAATTTCAGCAGCTTAATCATTAAGCCCATGGCTTCATCTCTTTCCATATCTATATCCTTTTTTAATTGTTAACTAAAACTTATAAAATATAATAAACTTGTGGTTTCAAACTCATTCCCACATATGGCTTTTCAAATAAATATTTAAGCAAATTTATCTTTATTAACTGCATATTCACGGGCATGTTCTTTGGTGACAATTCGTTTCTGTACCAATTTCTCTAGCTCTCCATCTAAAGTCTGCATTCCAAATTTTTGACCGGTCTGCATAGATGAATACATTTGAGCTACTTTATTTTCTCGGATTAAGTTACGAATTGCCGGTGTACCAACTAGAATCTCATGGACTGCTACCCGTCCCCCACCAATTTTTTTCAATAGACTTTGAGCTACAATGGCCTGAATAGATTCTGATACCATAGTTCTAATAGTTGATTTTTCCGCAGTTGGAAATACCTCCACAATCCGGTCAATGGTTTTAGCGGCAGATGCTGTATGTAAGGTACCAAATACCACGTGGCCAGTTTCAGAAGCAGACAAAGCTAATCGAATAGTTTCTAAATCTCGCAACTCTCCAACCAGAATAACATTAGGGTCTTGGCGTAAAGCAGATTTTAGAGCATTGTCAAAGCTCAAGGTGCTGGTTTTTATTTCTCGCTGTGAAATCAAACATTTTTTGCATTCATGTACAAATTCTACCGGGTCTTCAATGGTAAGAATATGACCATATTCAGTTTCATTGCGATAATTCATCATGGCGGCCAAGGTGGTTGATTTACCTGAACCAGTACCTCCGGTAACCGTAACAATACCTTTATGGGTCATCGCAAATTTTTTAAACAGAGGTGGGGCATTTAATTGTTCAAGAGATAATATCTTAGAAGGAATCGTCCGTAAAACTGCTCCAGCCCCACGATGCTGCACATAAGCATTTACCCGAAACCGTGCTACTCCGGGTATAGAAAATGAAAAATCACATTCCATATATTTTTCATATTCTTTGCGTTGTTTATCGTTCATCACATCATAAATCATATCTCGTACTTGAGCATGATCTAATGGAGGTATGTCAACTCTCCGCATATCTCCACTGACCCGAACCATCGGTTCCACTCCAGCAGATAAATGAAAATCGGAAACACCATTGGCAGCACCAAAAGCAAGTAAATCAGTGATATTCATAATATTTTCCCTAAATATTAAAATTTAGTTTGGATTTTAAATTGGTTATTTTATAAATGGTGTTTTTTAATATCTGAATTGAGACACTATACACTTTTTCATTTAGTGTAACAAGATATTGATGCTAAGGAATTAGAATTTGATAAACTCCCAAACTACAATAGTTCGTACAGTTTTTAAATTCAAAAAACAATATATATTTTCATCAAGTAACGCCGTGTGCAACTTTATTCAAGTTATTGATTTTATATGTTAGAAAATATGATAACCTAAATTTTTAAAATTGAGTTATTTCAA
>JAUCGN010000327.1 GCA_030378125.1 Thiotrichales bacterium HSG1
AACCATACTGACGCACATCAGCCTGAACTTGCTGAAAATATTAGAATTGAATAATAGCTTTAGCTATAACACGGACTTATAGTCCTATTTTTTGATTCTACCGTCTTCAGACGGTAGTGATTCAATTTGAAAAAAAATAGAACCTCAAAAGAAAATTTATCATTCCCCTAATCTTTCCAAAAATTTGACATAAATCCCCAACAAGGAACATAATATAAACTCCAACCAAAACAAAGGAATTAACCATGAAAGACCCAAAAGCCATATATTACGGCAAAGTAGAACTTATCCCCGGCATTATTTGCGATGGGTATGTGCTAGATAACAACACGGCAGTTATGAGTGAGCGTGGTGTTGCTGACCTGTTGGGAATGAACCAAATGGCTTTAAATCGATTGAAGACTAAATGGCCTTTAAAAACTCTTAAACCATTTATTGACAACGATTTACCAATGAAGACTAACTTGGTTAAAGTTATTGCCGAAAACAGTCCTCATAAAGGTATAAATATAACAGTTTACGACATTAAAACAATTGAAACATTGATTTTTGCTTATTCAATGGCATTTGTTCATCGCAAGTTACGTGAAAACCAACTCCACATTGGAGAAAGAAGTGTTATTTTGTTAAAAGCCCTTGTTATAACAGCTCTGGAAGCTTCTATAAAACAAGCCTGTGGCCTATCCCCAAACATCCAACAAATCGCCCAACAAAACTACGTCGAACTTGTCAAACAATTTGGCTTCACATGTTCCTTCGACAACGAAATAGCCACCAAAAAAGACATCGTTGATTTCCTTGACATTCCAATCAGCACCCTCAACAGCTTCCTGAAAAAAACGTCAAGACGACATCCAACCAATAAAACTTGACCACAAAACCATCAAAGCCAATGGTGGCAAAGCAACCCGTATGAATGGCTACAGCTTGGAAGATGTTAGCAAAATAGCTCTCGGCATGGATTCAGTAATCGGCATCGAACTGAAAAAACAAGCTTTCGGCCATATCGGAACCATAGCCAAACCAGATACCAAAGGTGAAATTGAATGGCAACAAGTTCTATCCCAAGTATTTGAAGGATTTGGTTTTCACCACAATTACACCATTGGTAGCTACCGAGCCGACTTCTTCGTCAAAGACCTACGCTTAATCCTAGAATGCAACGGCTACGACAACCATCGTAACTACAATCAACAAGAAGAAGCTCAACGGGAACAGTTACTTAAACAAAACTACAGTATCCTCCGTTTCCACCATAAAATTACCCCAGAAAAGCTATTCAACGGAATTCTCCAAGCCAAAATGGGTAAAATAATAAAACTTTATGATATTGAACATGTTTATCCAGAAACTATTAGTTTGACATAAGTTCCCAACAAGGAATATAATTTACATTTCAATCAAAGGACCTAAACCATGAAAGACCCAAAAGCCATATACTACGGCAAAATTGAACTTATCCCCGGAATTATTTGCGATGGATATGTGTTAGATGATGGCACCGCGGTTATGAGTGAGCGTGGAATTGCTGACCTATTGGGAATGAAACAAGCGTCTTTTCAGAACGTGACAGTTAACTCAGTAAAAGTAACTGCCGAAAATAGTCCACATAAAGGTAGAAAAATTACCGTTTCCTAGTTCCCACGTCTTCGTTGGGAATTCCTACCATACAGCTCCTGCGGTATCCATTAAAAAAATTCCCAAACTTGACACAAATTATTACTCAGGAATATAATTAAACTTTATCTGAAAAGATGGAGTAAACAATGAAAGACTTAAAAGCTGTACATTTATGGTCAATTAGAATTAATCCCGGGTATTATATGTGATGCCTATGTACTGAATAATGGCTCAACAGTCCTTAGTGAACGTGGAATTGCTAATTTACTGGACATGCATCATAAATCTTTGCAGAGCGTGGCGGTTACTGGTGTCCCAAAAACACTTAAACCGTTCATTGATAATGATTTTAACGTGGCGGTTACTTTAGTAGAAGTGACTGCAAAAACTAGCCCACACAAAGGTAGAAAAATTAGTGTTTATGATAGCAAATTTGTAGAATCTTTAATACGTGCATATGCCTGTTCCTTATACACATCTGACGCTGCCGGCGATAAGGC
>JAUCGN010000328.1 GCA_030378125.1 Thiotrichales bacterium HSG1
TTAAGGGTTGAAAAATTATCTTAAAAATCAAATTATTAAAATAATGTATTTTTTCTGTTTTAAAAAATCAATTTTTTAACTTATTGTTTTTAGAAGATTCACAAATTTTAACCCTTAATTCGCATTAATAAACTGAATATAAATTCTTTTGATACTTTAAATCTTTTTGCTAATTTTCACATTGACCCTTCTCCATTTGTATAAGCTCCTACTATTTCGTAAGTCTTAAGTCTATTGAGTATGCTTTTGCCATTTTTTTTCCTTTTTTGATTTTTTTATCATTATATCATTTTTTGTGGTTTATATATTTGGGAAGTGCTATATTTTGATTGTTAAACTAATTTTGTGATATAATTAACGCAGTATTCAAATGAGGGTTGTTTATGCAATCAACAAGAAGTATAGAAATATGGGTGGGAATTTTTGCAGCACTTGGTATAGCTGCCCTACTTATGTTGTCCATGAAAGTTAGTCATTTAGGTAGTTTTCTTGCTGAACAAGGCTATACTACAACTGCTCGGTTAATATTAATCTTATCAAAGCAAGTCGTGCTTGTTGTCCACCAGAAAGTGAACTTGCTTTACGTTCTAAAGATACATCATAAAGTCCTACAGAATCTAACTCTTGTTGTAATTTAATAAAATTTGGTGGTAATTTATTTTGTTTGTACAAACGTTCTTTTTGAATGCGAAAAGTGTGGAAAGGATAAAGTAAATTGTCAGCAATGGTTCCAGTAAAAATAACTGCTTTTTGAGGTAGTAAAGCAATCTCTGCTCGCCAATTAGCAACTGTTATTTTAGTGTGTGATTTACCTTTAAATTGTAATGTCCCAGATATTAACGGATGCAAACGTGCCAAAGTCCACAACAAAGTGCTTTTACCAACCCCTGATGCACCAGCAAGATGATAGAACTTACCAGCCTCAATATTAAATGTTCATGCCGAATCACCATTGAGTATTATTTTTGCTTCTTTGCCCTCACCTTGTTGAATTTTTAAAAATGAGGCTTTAAGTGTAGGTAAATTTGCAATCATATTATGGTAACAAGTTTTAAAAAAATGCTTGAAGAACATGTGTAAAACAATTTTGTCAACCAACAGCTATCTTGTATAAGAGCCATATTAAATGGATTGAATGTAATTAATTTTGATGATACAATGCTTGAAGATATTTGTTCAAATAATTATTACAACACATGATGAATTTCCCTAACATTTTAACATCAATTAGGATTGGAATGATTCCAATCTTTGTAGGTGTGTTTTACTTGCCTTGGAGTGAAGCAAATGTGATAGCCACTTTGGTATTTGGACTCGCTGCTTTAACCGATTGGCTTGATGGTTATTTGGCCAGACGTTGGAATCAAACTTCAACGTTAGGAGCCTTTTTAGACCCAGTCGCTGATAAATTAATGGTTACTGTTGCATTAGTGTTTTTGGTACAAGCTCATCCGACTCCATGGTTGGCAATTCCGGCTGCAATAATTATTGGTCGGGAAATCACTATCTCAGCTTTATGAGAATGGATGGCTGGAATTGGACAGAGAGCTAAAGTGGCTGTTTCCGTGATTGGTAAGGTAAAAACTACCGCCCAAATGTTAGCTTTGCTAATGTTGTTATATGAAGAACCGTTTTTGGATCAACCAGTTTATGAAATTGGGTTTGTGTTATTATACGTGGCCGCTGTTTTAACCTTATGGTCAATGACTGTATACTTACAAGCAGCTTTGCCAATGCTGATGAATAATGATGAATAAAAAATATTTAATTTTAATCCTAATCTTGCTTCTTGGTGGTTGTGGATTTCACTTGCGTGGTGCGACTGATTTTGATGTAAGTTTTATTCATATTAAATCTGAATCTGCTAATAAAATTGCTTCCGAAATAAAACGATTACTAATTGAACAAGGAATAAAAGTAGTTTCTGATCCTAATGCTGCTCAGGCAATAATTTATTTAACCAATGAAACTGTAGATCGAAGGGTGTTGACTGTTTCTTCAATTTCTGGTAAACAGGAAGAATTTGAACTAAACTATAGAGTTACATTTGAAGTGCGTGAACCTAATGACACAATTTTGCTAGATAAACAGCATATAAGTCTGTTGCGTGATTAT
>JAUCGN010000329.1 GCA_030378125.1 Thiotrichales bacterium HSG1
GATATAATAAAAGTAAGTAATCATAAACATTTTCTGAATTGAAGAATAAAAAATATGTTAAAAAATATTAGGATAAGTGATAAATTGGCATTAATGTTAGTCCTTCCAATGCTCGGTTTATTATATTTTACTATCAGTATTACTTGGGAAAAACAAAAAATTGTCAATCAGATTGTCTTATCCCAAAATTTAGTTGAATTAGCGGTTAAATCTAGTGAATTAGTACATGAGTTACAAAAGGAACGTGGATTGTCCGCCGGTTTTATTGGTAGTAAAGCAACTGAGTTTGTTGAAGAGTTATCACGGCAAAAGCAAATAACAGATGACAAAATAACTGAATTAGAAGTTTTTTTAGATGGATTTCCCTTTGACCTTTTTGCTGAAAATCTCAAATATAAAACAGACAAATTTTTGACAATATTTAATAAAATTAAAACTAATAGAAAATTAATCAATGATTTACAAATGCAATTGGATACGCAACTTAAATTTTATACTAGTATAAATAACTTGCTATTAACTAACATCAGTTATATTTCCACTTTAGTCAACAATGCAGAGCTTTCTAACCAAATCGTATCTTATGTTAATTTATTGCAATTTAAGGAAAAAGCTGGGGTAGAAAGAGCTATTTTAAACAGTGTATTTAGTCAAGGATTTTTTCCGACAATTATGTATGAAAAGTTTATTTCACTAATTGAAGCCCAAAAAGATCATACTAAAAAGTTTTTTTTCTTTGCTAGTTCTAATCAAAAACAAATTTACCATAATACTATAAACCAAAACCAAGCATTGTTGATAGAATTTAATAGAATCAGAAAAGTTATTTTTACTCAAGAAACTAAATTACAATTGCTAAATGAATTACAGGCTCAGGTTGGTTATGGCGGTTTAATTCACCAATTTAAAAATTATATATTACGTGGCAAACAACATTACATAGATAATTTTCATTATAAATATAAAAAGACTCAAGCTATCTTTAATAAATATAAAAATATTGAAGGAGTTTCAATCCAAGATGTTGATAACATTAATATAATTATAAATACTTTTATTAAGTACAAAAAAAATTTAGAAGTTGTCATTCAACTCAAAAAACAACATAAGTTAGCAGAAAATATAGATGCTATTGTCAAAATTGATGATCGAGCAGCCATTAAGGCTCTAGAATACCTGTTAAAAGGTGGAAATACTGGTATATCCCCTACTTATTGGTGGAATTTGGCAACTAAAAGGATAGAGTTATTAAAAGATATAGAAAATCAAATTACCGCCAATTTGAGTCGTTCTACTAACTTGCTTAAAATTGATGCCCAAACTACTTTTGTTTTTGTAGTTTTAATCATGATAATAATAATTATAGGAACTTTTTTTATATCCCATACTTTTGTACATTCTATAACTAAACCACTGAAAAATTTAGTAAAAATTGCTGATAAAATTTCTAATGGGGAACGAGAAATTAACTTTAACACTGACTCTAAAGACGAAACCGGTAAACTGTCCACTGCAATGTATAATATGCTGGATTCTATCAACCATTCAGAATTAATGTTAAAAAATACCAACCAAGCCTACGCTCGTTTTGTACCAAATGAATGTTTACACCTGTTGGATAAAGAACATATTACGGAAATAAAAATGGGACATAATTTGGAGATAGATATGACTATTTTATTTTCTGATATCCGTTCTTTTACCACCCTATCTGAAAACATGTCTCCTCAAGAAAATTTTGATTTTATTAATAATTATCTAAAAATAATGGGGCCGATTGTACGCAGATATGGTGGAATTATTGATAAATATATTGGTGATGCAATCATGGCATTATTTGAAAAACCTGATTCTGCAATGAAGGCTGGAATTGCTATGTTAAATAGGTTAAATGAGTTTAACAACACTAAGAGACAGGAAATTAAAATTGGCATTGGTATCAACACTGGCAAATTAATGTTCGGAGTCATAGGGGAAGAACATCGGTTACAATGCACAGTCATAAGTGATGCCGTTAACTTGGCTTCAAGATTAGAAAATGCTACTAAAATTTATGGTAATGATTTAATTATCAGTAAAAATACTTTTAATAAATTGGACA
>JAUCGN010000037.1 GCA_030378125.1 Thiotrichales bacterium HSG1
TCTGAACATGTATCAAGTACGATTTTCTTTCCTACCAAAATAATTCGCCCACATTAACATTTTGCCGTTCAGGTGCTGCAATAGTAAATACTTGTTTACGCTTTAATTTCATCATACCAGCAATTATGTTAGTAGGAAACATTTCAACTCCATTGTTGTAATCAGTCACGGTAGCATTATAAGCCCGCCGAGCCGCAGAAATCTGTTCCTCAACCTCATTTAAACTCGCTTGTAAGTGTAGAAAGTTTTGATTCGCTTTTAAATCTGGGTAAGATTCAACTGCTACCATAATCTGACCTATTGTACCACTTAGCTGATTATCCAAGTTAATCTTTTCCTCATTAGATAAATTACTATGAACTGCTTGACTACGCAAATTAGTAATTTTTTCTAGTAACTCTCGTTCATGAATAGCATATTTTTGTACAGTTTTCACTAGGTTAGGTATTAAATCATAGCGTTTTTTCAGCATAACATCCATGCCTCCAAAAGCATAATCTACTTGGTTTTTTTTATCAATCAGACTGTTGTAGAGAATTGCGATTATTATTCCAGTTATAATCAGTATTCCAAAAAATCCTCCAAACACTACTAACAATATTATTACGGTGTTTGACATGTTATGGTTCCTTTTTAAGATAATTCGTTAAGTATTTAAACTAGATATGCTGGTGAAACCGGTTGAACGATTCCAACCAACTATTTGATTGTATAATTTTCCATTATGCTGATCAAGTGTTTTTAATACTAAAATTATTTTTTGATACTTAATCTAATGAATTAATTTGCATTGGAAAATGCCATATGGTAGGTTTATTGACACAATAAATACAATAAATTAAAAATATGAAAACTCAAGCAGAGCTTATTGCTCATAATAAAAAGTATCATGAAGTCAAAAGAAAATGTTTTTGGTGGCTAGGATTTGTTGTTGCATCTTCGTTTCTTACAGGCATTATTATTGGTCCTTTTCTTATTATCGTCTTATTAGTTAGTGTGATTATTGTACTTCTTATTTGCGACAGTTATTGTCGTGTAAAAGGAGTTAAACCTTGTGAGCCAATAATATACGTCGCTCCAAAGAAACAAAATAGAATTGAAACTTTGTATGAGAATAACTTGAAGCCAAAGTTGGAAATACTTGAAAAACAACGTAAAATTATCAATTCAAAGCTGTCTTCTTGGAAAAAATTTTTAGTTTTGGCTACTATAATGATAATCAGTACATTATTCGGGACTTTCTTGGAAGGATTGCATGGTGATGGACGAATGATATTCATCATATTTTCGCTTGTTATACCATTAGTCGTTTCTATTGTTATCTATAGTATCATTTCCCGTAAGATAATGAAACCATATCGGAAAAAATTTAAAGCCAAAATTATTAACCAAATTGTTGCCACTGTTGATGAAAATTTAACCTATTATCCTCAAAAAAATATATCATTTAGAGATTTTATGAAAAGCGGATTATTTTACGCTGAACGGGTTGATGGCGAAGATTATGTTGAAGGTATGTTGGGCAACACCGCAGCACGATTTTCTGAACTCAGAGCTACATATACCGTAGAAACTGGGGAAGGTGCGGAAACTGTAACATCTTATTCCGGGTTATTTTTTGTTTTTGATTTTAATAAAGCTTTTGAGGGTAGAACTGTAGTCGTACCACAAGAAAGTAGAAATAATAATTATGGACAATTGGTAAGCTTGGAAAGCCCTGAATTTGAAAAAATGTTTGCGGTATATAGTGATGATCAAATAACTGCTCGTTATGTTTTATCGCCCAGTTTAATGCGGCGTATATTCATCTTTAGTCTTGAACATAAGGCAATTTATCTATCTTGTGTGAATGGTATATTATATGTTGGAATACCGAGTTTGAGGGGTAGCTCTGTAGTTATGGGGAAAGCAATACTCCCATTTTTTGAACCAAAGATTTCAAGTACATTGTTAAATTTTAAGCTTTATCGTAGAGAATTTATCTATCTGTCATTTGTCAAAGATATTGTAGAAGAATTTAATCTTAATCGGCGGATTTGGAGTAAAGGTTCACCGTCATTCGACCCGACAGTTGTACTTAGTCAAAATAATTTGCAAGGAATGATTGAGAAGTAACTGGTCTGTTTAACATTGTTACTTTGACTACAAATTAAAAATATGAAAACTAAAGCAGAAGTTATTATTTATAATAAAAAAATTGATACTAAACTTACATACGTTAATGTTATTCTTGGTATATTAGGCGGATTGCTAATCATTTGGATATTTGTGATTCCTCTTGGAACTACATTTTTATCTCAATTTCAATTTTCACAGGCCAATATTGTCACTTTAGTGGAGTTTTTAACTTCACCAGCTTTTACTCAATTATATCAAACGTATACGCAATATGTTATTTTTACAATCACTCCTTTGTTAATTATATTGGGGTGGTATCGAAGTCATTTGAAAGAATCTTATCTGATAAAAATTGATGAAGAATTCAAATTGAAAGAATTTTATGTGACTCATTTAAAACCAAAGTTAAAAACTCTTGAAAAACAACGTAAAAAGATTTTATATGATCTATTTTTCATATCAATAATTGCCGGCCTCATAGCTATAATTCCATTAGCATTCAATATTAATATAGTAGCCTTAGTTATTACAGTTATGAGCATAATACTTTTTGTGCGACTTTCTATATTGAGTCTACCTTATAAGAAAAAATTTAAAACCGAAATCATTGGTAGCATTGTTGCTATTATTGATGAAAGTTTAACTTATTATCCACAAAGAGAAATTACTTACCAAGAATTCCAAGTAACTAAACTAGCAGAATATTGGGATACAGTAGATATATGGAATGGTGAAGATTATGTCGAAGGTATGCTTGGTAAAACAGCAGTTAAATTCTCTGAAATTGATGCTGAACGTATTGAAATAGATGATAAAGGAAATGAATCTCGTGTTACAGTATTCCATGGGTTATTTTTTATCTTTGATTTTAATAAAGCTTTTGATGGTTTAACTGTTGTCGTACCAAAAGGTAATTACTATTGGAATTCTGGAGAACTAGTTAAATTAGAATCACCTGAATTTGAACAAGAATTTTCTGTGTATAGTGATAACCAAATAACTGCTCGTTATATCTTGTCGCCAAGTTTAATGCAACGTATATTAAAATTTAAGCGTGAATCACGAAGAACAATTTATTTATCTTTTGTTGATGGTAAATTGTATGTTGCAATTTCTATCTTTGGTTCACTATTTGAACCAAGAGTTTTTAGCACATTATTAGATTATGATATTTATCGTGATTATTTTACCGATATGTTATTTGCGAAAAGCATTGTTGAAGAACTTAATCTTAATCGGCGAATTTGGAGTAAAGGTTCACCGTCATTTGACCCGACAGTTGTACTTAGTCAAAATAATTTGCAGGGAATGATTGAGAAGTAATTGGTCTGTTTAACATCGTTACTTTGACTACAAGTTAAAAACATGAAAACTCAAGCAGAAATTATTGTTTATAATAAAGGAATTGATACCAAACTTAAATATGTTAATGTTATTATTCCTATGGTCTTTGGACTTTCATTTATATTATTGTTTGGATATCCAATAGCACATGATATCTTCGAATTTTCATCATCAAGAGTTGATAATATTATCGCAATATTCATCTTATTTCTCTTTTTTTTACTAACTATATTTGGATGGTATCGGGATAATTTGCAAGAGTCCTATCTGATAAAAATTGATAAGGAAATACAATTAAAAGAATTTTATGCAAATTACTTAAAACCAAAATTAAATCCTCTTGAAAAACAACGTAAAAATATCCTATTAAACATATTTTATATAGGGATAGGCTTACTTGCAATAAGCATAATTTCATCCATATTTTTTGCTCCATATTTAAAAGATGGTGAAAGTACCTTGCCTGTATTTTTAATATTATCTGTAATTATACTTTTACTAATCTCATCTGGATCAATTAGTTCCTACAAGAAAAAATTTAAAACCGAAATCATACGTCACATTGTGGCTATACTTGATGACAGCTTAATTTATTATCCATACAAAGGAATTTCATATCACGAATTTCAAGTAACTGAATTAGAAGAATATTGGAGAGGGTTTGATAGTTGGTCTAGTGAAGATTATGTTGAAGGTATGCTTGGTAAAACTTCGGTTAAATTTTCTGAAATTGATGCTGAATATCATGATGATGAAGGTAATAGTGAAACAGTATTCCATGGATTATTCTTTATCTTTGATTTTAATAAAGCTTTTGAGGGTTTTACTGTTGTCGTACCAAAAGGCAATTATTATTGGAACTCTGGAGAGCTAGTTAAATTGGAATCACCTGAATTTGAACAAGAATTCTCTGTGTATAGTGATAACCAAATAACTGCCCGTTATATCTTGTCGCCAAGTTTAATGCAACGTATATTAAAATTTAAGTATCAGTCTCATAGAACGCTTTATTTATCTTTTGTTGATGGCAAATTATATATTGCAATTTCTTTCTCCAAGTTGCTATTTGAACCAAGAGTTTTTAGCACGTTACTAGATTATGAGATTTATCGTGATTATTTTACCGATATGTTATTTGCGAAAAGCATCGTAGAAGAACTTAACCTTAATCGGCGTATTTGGAGTAAAGGTTCACCGTCATTTGACCCGAAAGTTGTACTTAGACAAGACGATTTGCATGGAATGATTGAAAAGTAACCGGTTTGTTAAGTGTCATTACCTCGATTACAAATTCAAAATATAAACATATAAATTTATTTTTTATTTCAATTTAATTATTTGGCATGTATTGTGCCTATCCCAAGTTCTATATCTCTCAGATTCTTCCAAACCAATTCAATTTTTTGAATTAGCTTTATTTTATTACTATTCGGCTAATTTAATTTTACACATTTATTGAACTTTTCTTGTTACCAATATTTTATTGGAGCAGTAATATATCTTATTGCTGTTAAATTTAATTCATAATTACTATAAGTTATGTTTAAAATATTAGAAAAAATTTGGCTAAAAAATTGGTTTGTTATACTGTGCGTCAGTATAGTTTTATTATTTGCATACTACTCAAACATATTACAGCCATTAGAACAGTCGCTGTATAACTTAGGTATTCAAAAATATACAACCAATAATAAAATAGCTATTGTTGCCGGCGATGATTTCAATCAAATTTGGCCAAACTTATCTCAATTTATTAACCTATTAGCACCTCATACCCAAGCTATTGGAATTAATTTACCATTAAATAAATTTCCACAAAATTTTGAATATTTTCATATTGAACAATTACTTAACACATACCAAAAACTATTCGATGATTCCAGCATAGAACAGTTAGATATTTTATTAAAAAAAATCCAAACAGTTAGAACTCGTTACAACAAAAAAATTGTAGATCAACTGCATAAAAATTATCAAACATTACCTAGCAATTTAATCAAATTTAAACAAAATTTACAAGATACTAGTATCAGTTTAAATTTTGAGCAACGATTAATAGATAGCTTTAAACAGGCCAATAATGTTATATTAGGTGCATCTATAGTTAGTGAAGCAACTCAATCAGACTATATTCTTAAACATAGTTTGGTTAATGTACGCGAATCTTTTGATAACTCACATGTTACTTTAGAATTGGAAATAGAACCTCCGTTAGCCCAATTAAGTAATAATGTGGTTGGAGTGGGTTATACTGGTTATTCTGATCCACATAATGTACCATTAGTAATAAAATACAAAAATAATTATTTTCCTTCCTTAGCTCTTCGATTAGTAACTAAAAACCTAGAAAATATTGAAGTTCAACTTGGAAAAGGAATACGTTTAGAACATAGACTCATCAAAACTGATAATAAATTACGAATAAGACCTTTTACTTATCCAAATTTAACTGTTGATTCATTCACAGACGTATTAACTGGCAAGATTCCAGTTACTAAATATAAAGATAAAATTGTCTTGTTGAATATCGTGCCACATTCAGAATTCTATGGTAATAAATCAACATTTTTCACCCAATCTAACACTTTGACTAGCTTGCTTAATCAAGAGTTTGTTACAATACCGACTTGGACTATATGGATACAAATTAGTATATTTGTAACTATCTTGATATATTTAGGTTTTTTATGGGAACATTTGAAGTGGAATACCAGTCTTGTTACAAGCATATGTTTAATGCTAGTATTGGTATTATTGTACTTTATCTTACTTAGTAAAGGACTGTTGGTACAATTGATGCTATTCATTTTATTAGTATTAATAGGACATATTATTTTACAGTTAAAAAATTGGGTTATGACATATCACGATGTATTTAGACTGTTACCAGATGCTGTAGCAAGCAACCGTTTGTTAGGATTAGCATTTCAAGGACAAGGTTATTTAGATTTAGCTTTTGAAAAATTTTGTTTATGTCCACCTAATGAATCTATAATCGGTTTGTTATATAATTTGGGATTAGATTATGAACGTAAGCGTGAAGCATACAGAGCAAGATTAGTATACCGTTATATAGAAGCTCAAAGCCCAGATTTTCGTGATACCGCCCAACGATTAATTAATTTAAAAAAAGTATCAAGAAAAAGTTTAAATGATTGGCAATTGGAAGAGAGTGGCTCAATTTTAGGGCAGTATCAAATAGAAAAACCACTGGGTCGAGGAGCAATGGGTACGGTATATTTAGGTAAAGATTCTAAACTGAATCGGTTGGTAGCGATTAAAACTTTACCTCTGTCGCAAGAATTTGGTTCAGAGCAGTTACAAGAAGCAACAGTACGTTTTTTCCAAGAAGCTTCAGCAGCTGGTCGTTTAAAACATTCTAACATTGTGTCCATTTATGATGCTGGTGAGGAACAAAATTTAGCTTATATATCTATGGAATTTTTTAAAGGTGGTACTTTAGTTCCTTACACTCAAAAAGACAATTTATTACCAATTGTTAATGTTCTTAATATAGTTATCTTAATAGCAGAAGCTTTAGATTATGCACATAGTCATGGTGTTATACATCGTGATATTAAACCAGCTAATATAATGTATAATCCGGCTACCAACAAAATTAAAATTACCGATTTTGGTATTGCACGCATCACTGATGCCAACAGGACTAGAACTGGTATCATTTTGGGAACACCTTCTTACATGTCGCCTGAACAACTAGCAGCCAAAAAATTAGATGGACGTAGTGACTTATTTTCTTTGGGAGTTATGCTTTATCAACTTTTATCTGGAGTATTACCATTTGAAAGTAAATCATTGACAACTTTGATGTTTAAAATTGCTAATGAACCTCATAAAGATATTAGTAAAATATATCCTAAAACCCCAAATTGTATTAAACAAGTTATTGATATTGCACTAAATAAAGAAATAAAATCTCGTTACCAGAGTGGTACTCAGTTTGCAATTGCACTACGTGATTGTAACAAGTTTGAAGAGGGTATAAAGTGAGCATAGAAATGGTTTGTTACACAGATACTGGTCGGGTTCGTAAGCACAATGAGGATTATATAGTTGGCGACGAAAAATTAGGATTAGCAGTGTTGGCAGATGGAATGGGAGGTTATCAAGCAGGTGAGATAGCGAGTGAAATGGCAGTTTCAACTGTAATGAATTATATGAAAGCTCCGATTAAATCCCACGTTGAACGCCAAACCAATCATCGTTATCATCCTTCTACTGTACAACTAGAACAAGCCGTATTAAAGGCTAACCATATTATTTATCAGGCTGCTGAACGTCATTCTGAATATCAAGGTATGGGGACTACTATAGTTGCTACTTTATTTCATAATAATTGTCTTAGCATAGCTCATGTTGGAGATTCACGTCTGTATAGGATAAGAGAACGAAAACTTCAGCAAGTCACCAAAGATCACTCAGTATTACAAGAGTTAATTGATTGTGGTTTTTATACTTCCGAACAAGCACGTCATTCACCTAATAGAAATTTAGTCACCAGAGCATTGGGAGTTGGTGAAGAAGTTAATGTAGAAATTCAAGAGCAATTGGTACACACTCAAGATATTTTTTTGTTATGCTCTGATGGTTTAAATGATATGTTGGAAGATAAAAAAATTAATGAATTAATTCAACGTTCTAGTAGCTTAAAACAAGCGGCAGAATTATTAATTGCAGCAGCAAACAACAAAGGTGGTAATGACAATATTTCTTTGATTTTGATTCGACCATCTAATATAACAGTGAAACCACGTTTAAATTGGTTTAGTAGATTTATGAAAATGTTAAGTTCTTAATTTGATAGTTTTGAACAAAGTAGTATAAAATTAAATAAGCATTTAGTAATGAATGAAAGAATCCCTGCCCAAATAGCTCCTATGTCTTGTATTTTTACCTTAATAGTTACATGTTGCATTAAATGAGTAATTAGATTAAGATGTTGTGTAGGTATACAATTTTGTAACATAATTACCTACCTTATAACTACAAGCTTTATGCCTAAGATACTCTTCTGTATTGGTGAAGAAGGTGTGGACATATCTATAACAATCTCTTTGGCTTCAGAGTGCAATATACCTCTGATATATTTAACATAATTTTTATAGATAACACTACCCTAATGCATGACTATCTTTTTTCACCACTTTGTTCTGTACAAAAACATTCTATTAAGAATTGAAAATGCCTCCATCTTTGGATACAGTCATTAATTCATCTATTCCACAATTACTTAATTCCAATACTTCACGTTTGGATGTTGAGATTTTGCTGTGTCATGTTTTAAGGAAAAATCGTAGTTATTTATATACATGGCCTCAAAAACAATTAACTTCTGATCAATATATTCAATTTCAAACTTTATTGTCTCAAAGAATTTCAGGTAAACCAATTGCTTACTTAATTGGCCATAGAGAATTTTGGTCATTGGATTTACAAGTAACTCAAGATACGTTAATCCCACGCCCAGAAACTGAACTGTTGGTGGAACAGGCTTTGATACGTCTACCAATAATTTCTAAAATAATTGATTTGGGTACTGGCACTGGTGCTGTTGCTTTGGCAATTGCAAAAGAACGACCTAAATCCCACATAATTGCTATTGATAAATTTCCTCAAGTTCTACAAGTTGCTAAAAATAATGCACAACGTTTGGAATTATATAATATAGAATTTATTATTAGTGATTGGTTTTCTAATTGTTTGAAAACAGTAGATTTAATTGTATCAAATCCACCTTATATTAGTCTCAATGATCCACATTTAACTCAAGGCGATGTTCAGTACGAACCAAGTAGCTCATTAGTTGCCGGAGCGGATGGTTTAGATGATATAAAGCGGATTGTTATACAATCGTATGGACATTTGTTTAATCAAGGTTGGTTGCTGTTGGAACATGGCTATAATCAGGCTAAACAAGTGCGTTATTTATTAGAGGAAAGTAATTATAAAGCTGTCACAACCTATGCTGATTTAGCTGGGCAGCCAAGAGTTACAGTTGGACAGAAATCTGACAAATAATTCTACAATTAGGTAAATTGGTACTGGGTATCGACTATTAAGAAAAGTAAAACTTGTTAAATATCAATTGATTATAATATTTAAGTATTTTTGTAAACTTCAAAATAGTACAAACCCACTACCCGACACCCAATATCAATCAACTCCAATCTCAGAGTTAATAAAAATAGAATTTAAAAAAGCAAAACTCCACATGTTCATATCTAAATAAAAATACCAATAAGGTTTAATTTCGTATTCATAAATCATTTTACATTAACTTTTTATAAACATTGTACAGCCGCATAACTTTTTTAACGTAATGCTTAGTTTCCCTGTATGGTGGAATTTTATTACCGTACTTCATAACTGCATTTTCACCTGCATTGTAAGCAGCTAAAGCCAAACGTAAATTATTGTTAAACAAACCAATTAAATGTTTCAAATATTTGGCTCCACCATACACATTATCTTTAGCGTTAGTACGATTTTTGACTCCAAATCGTCTTGCTGTCGCCGGCATAAGCTGCATCAGTCCAACTGCTCCTTTAGGAGAAACAGCCCTGGGATTAAAAGCTGATTCTGTTTGAATTACGGCATGTAACAAAGCCGGTTCCAAATTGGTTAGACTAGCGATATCTCCAATTAAACCACCATATTTACTATATTTACGATGTATTTTATTCCGCAAACCGGTAGGTAAAGAAAATGATGGCAACTTAACTCCCCCAATATAAATGAGCTTATATCTGGAATTATTAGGTTTATTCTTTAGATTATCAGTTAGGTGAATTGTACCCTTGGAATCTACATATTTATAAATTTTTAAACGACTATCCTTACTTTTTGACTTGTTATGAATTTTAACTGTTGAACGATGAGTGGGCGCTTTATCCGTATAATGTCGTACTCCGTTAGAATCTACAAAACTGTAAATATTACTGCCAGCTAACACGTGAACACTACAAAACATTATAGCTAAAAATATGATTTTTTTCATATTATAAATCTACCAAATTTTTTAAAGCAAAATTAATATTGCATGTCATTAATACTAAAAATTGCAGATAACATAGTGATAACTATTGCACCAACCACTATACCTAAAATTAAAATTAACAATGGTTCTGACAAAGCGACTAAACGTGAAGTTTGTTGTTTAACTGATTTATCAAAGGTTTCTACTAATTTATCCAAAATCATGGCGGTGCGTCCAGATTCTTCTCCAACTATCACTAATTGAGCCAACAACACTGGAAATATTCCTTCACTAACCAAAGATTTACCCAATCCAATTCCACCACGAACTGACTCTTCAATTTTAGCAAGGCTTTCTGATAACACTTGGTTTTCTATCACCCCTTTGGTTATATGCAAACCCTTTAACAACGGGATTCCAGCCCCTAATAAGGCTCCTAAAGTCCGGCAAAACCGAGAAGATTCAGCTTGTAAAATTAACTCTCCAAATAATGGAATAGATAGTATTATCTTATCACGTTGGAAACGTCTTTCTGGAGTTTTATCCAACTGTTTCCAGCCATATACCATTAAAATTGGAATAAAAATTAAGCTTAAACCATAGGTCTTCAACCAGTCACTTAAAGACAATAAAAAAGCTGCTGAAGCTGGGATGTTAGAACCCATATCTTCAAATAAACTAGCAAATGACGGAACCACATATACCATCAATAATATCACACTACCAATACCAACTACTAATAAGATAAATGGATAAATAAGAGAGGATATAATGTTACGTTTTGCTTCATCGGCTGAAGCTAGAAAATGGGCTAATTTAGGCAATAATTGGTCCAAAATTCCACCCTCTTCACCAGCATGGACCATGTTTATATACATGCGTGAGAAAATATCAGGTCTAGTCTGCAAAGCTTCTGCCAAACTTTTCCCCTCTTTCACATCACGCCGTAAATTTTCGATTAATTCTTGTACTGCTCGTTTTTCAGTTATACCTTCTAACAATCCCAAGGCTCTATCTAAAGGTACTTGGGCTTCAACTAAAGTACATAATCCATCAGTAAAATCAATTATATCAGTAGTGTTAATAGATTGCCGTTTAAACAGGTTAATACTTTCTGCTTGTTGCTCTATTTTTAAGGGTATTAATTGCTGATTTTGTAGGTTAGTAACAACTTCCTGCTCAGTTTCCGCATTTATTTGCCCCTCTTTTATTTTACCTTCAACATCACAGGCTTGATAGTTATATTTATGAATTGCCATTTTTCAATTTTGTCAAATATGAAGACAATTGAATATTAACATGTTTTATATTTCAACTCAACTATTTTACAAATTCAGTAGTTGGAGCTTTTCACAATAAAAATGCAATATTTTTACCCAACTTTTTAATCGCATTACTTTCAATTTGACGTATGCGTTCTGCTGATACTTGATAATCTTTAGCTAGTTCTTGTAAGGTAACTTTTTTATCACTTAACCAACGTTTTTGTAAAATATCTTGACTTCTCATATCCAGTTTTTTAATTGCGGCGTATAAATGTCCATAACCACATTCTTTCCAATTTA
>JAUCGN010000330.1 GCA_030378125.1 Thiotrichales bacterium HSG1
GGAATTTTTAAACAGTTCTGGAATCAATACTTTTACTAAATTTATAGTTAATGTCCGTAAAAAACAGGTATTGCAACTAACAGCTATTGGCTATGGTGAAATTCCTTGGCAAGTAAGGTTTTTAAAAAATTTACAACGTTTGATGCCTACTTTGGTACTAAAATTAAAGTAGAAACGTAAATAAAATAATATCGATAACCAGACCTGACAAGTTTTGGAAACCTGTTAGGTATAATTCATTATGTGGACTTTACTCCATGCACATTCCTAGGGTATTAAAATAGTATTCTGTGCTATTGGTTTTTTATTGGGATAATCAAGGTTATAATGTAAACCTCTACTCTCATGTCGTTGTTGGGCAGAACGAATTATTAAATCTGCTACTAAAGTTAAATTACGTAATTCAATCAAGTCATTACTAACTCTAAAATTACTATAATATTCATAAATTTCGTTTTGCAATAAGTCCACTCGACTTTTGGCTCGTTGCAAACGTTTACTGGTACGAACAATCCCAACATAATCCCACATAAATCGCCGTAATTCATCCCAATTATGTGAAACTACCACCTCTTCATCAGAATTAGTTACTCGACTCTCATCCCAAGATGGCAATTGTGGTAATGGTAAAGCTGAATCTAACTTAGTTAAAATATCCACACTAGCACTATGAGCAAACACCAAACATTCTAACAAAGAGTTACTAGCCATACGATTTGCACCGTGCAGTCCAGTAGAAGCAACTTCGCCAATAGCATACAATCCTTCTACATCAGTATGACCTTTTTCGTTTGTAACTATCCCACCACAAGTATAATGAGCGGCTGGAACTACCGGAATAGGTTGGTTTGCCATGTCATAACCAAGGGCCATACACCGATGATAAATATTAGGAAAATGTTCAATGATAAATTTTTCTGATTTATGGCTAATATCCAACAATACATAATCACAACCCAACCGTTTAATTTCATGGTCAATAGCTCGTGCCACAATATCACGAGGGGCTAATTCAGCTCTTGGATCAAAATCTTGCATGAAAGGACTACCATCAGGTAATAGTAGTTTTCCGCCTTCACCGCGTACTGCTTCGCTAATTAAAAATGACTTAGCTTTTGGATGGTATAAACAAGTTGGGTGAAATTGAATAAATTCCATGTTTTCAACTCGACAACCAGCCCTCCACGCCATTGCAATTCCATCTCCAGTAGCAACGTCTGGATTACTGGTATATAAATATGCCTTACCAGCACCGCCAGTGGCTAACACCACAAAATTAGCTTGTAATGCTTTAACTTTGCCGGTATTCAAATTTAATACATAGGCTCCTAAACAACGTGAAGTTGACAGACCAATTTTAGTTCCAGTTATTAAATCAATAATTATATGATGTTCTAAAATTTGAATATTATGATGACTTTTAACTTTAGCCGTCAAAGTTGAAATAATAGCCTTACCAGTAGCATCAGCAGCATGAATAACTCGTCTATGACTGTGGCCACCCTCACGAGTCAAATGATAACCTATATTACCTTGTTCATCAGAAACTTGAGTAAATGGCATTCCCTGTTTAATTAACCAAGCAATCCTTTCCGGTCCTTGAGCAACAGTAAACTCAACTATTTTTTGGTTACATAACCCAGCCCCAGCATCTATGGTGTCCGTAATATGTGAATCAAGGGAATCATCATCGCTTAATACCGCAGAAATACCACCTTGAGCGTACTTAGTATTACAACAATCTATACTATTTTTTGATAAAATTGTTATTTTGGCATGATCTGCCATTTCTAATGCTAAACTAAGTCCAGCAGCCCCACTACCAATAATCAGTATATCTATCATTTGTTAATGTCCAAATATGTAGAAAAAAGCAAGTTTTTACAAAGTTCTTGGCGGATACGCTAAAGCAAAATCTTCATATTCAATAGTTAAATTAGGATTGTAATAGGGATCACTTGCTAAAACATCTCCCCAATGTGATTGCATATAATTTAGTTCATGTCGTAAACGTAAATATTTTTTTAAAGTATTATCTGAGCCACGACTTGCTGATTCAAGATGGTAAAGCTCAGCATAAGGAGTCCACACA
>JAUCGN010000331.1 GCA_030378125.1 Thiotrichales bacterium HSG1
ATTTTTGGTAGCAATTTTATTGCAAGCACAGTAAAAACATACCGTATCACAAAATGGAACATGTAAATATAGTGATAAGGGTTTATTGCTATTTTGGGCATGAGTGCGGTAAGATGTTTCGTTAAAATCACTGTTAAACTGCACTGCGGTTGGATATGAAGTATAACGAGGTCCGGCTTTGTCGTAGCGACGAATTAAATCAATATCAAAAATAGTCGTTTGTTGCATAGTTTTTTGGTTCATTAAGAATTAAAATTCAAACCTCTGTATCATAACATTTTGAACAGATTCCATATATATATAAGCAATGATCGGTTATTTTAAAACCATGTTGTTGAGCTATAGTACGTTGATGTTCTTCAATAACGTCATCCACAAATTCAATAACTTTGCCACATTTGACGCAAAGTAAATGATCATGGTGATAACCAGCATTTAATTCGAATACAGATGAATTATCATCAAAACGATGCCGAATAACTAAACCAGCAGTTTCAAATTGAGTTAATACTCGATAAACAGTAGCTAAACCTAAGTCTTCTCCAATGTCTATCAGTGCTTTATATACATCTTCGGCACTCATGTGACGTTGATTGTTAGTTTCTAATAACTGTAGTATTTTTAGGCGAGGTAAAGTTGTTTTTAAGCCAAATTTTTTAAGCTCTTCCATATGTCAATTACCTGACTAATTTTAATAGGAAAATAATGCCAAAGTTTCATTTTATATGTATTGTTGTAATTTTTGTATCTGGATGTTCTATGCACTTGATAGATATTCAACAAGGCAATGTAGTTACTCAAGAAATGTTAGACCGACTTGAGTTAAATATGCCGGCTAAAAAAGTGCAGTTTATTATGGGAACTCCGTTAATGGTAGATGTGTTTCATCAAAACCGTTGGGACTATATATATACCTTTCAAGGTAGTTATAAAAAGCGTGAACAACGTCATATTTCTCTATTTTTTGATGATAATAAATTGTTGCAGAAAATAGCTGGGGATATAAAGATTGGTAAATCTCGCACATCTAAACCACTGCCTGATGTGGATATGGAGCCTATTTTATAATTAATTTTAGTAATTCTATACTTCAAAAAAGCCTTCCATGTTTCAAAAACTCTGGAAGGTTTACCAAAATTTTTTATCTGCTTAATCTTTTAGATAACCTTTTCCCACCAAATAAACTTCAGGAGATTTAGCTCGGGAGGCATCTGGTTTACGAGTAACTACTTTTTTAAACCGTTTTCTCAAGTCTCTAATATAGAAATCAAAACCTTCCCCTTGAAACACCTTAATCAAAAAATTACCATTTGGTGCTAATACTTCATACGCAAAATCTCTAGCTAATTCGGCTAATAACATACTTCGAGCTTGATCTACATCTTTTATACCAGTAATGTTAGGGGCTAAATCTGATATAACGAGATCAATTTTACGACCACCTAATTGTTCCAATAATTTATTTAATACTTCAGTTTCCCGAAAATCTCCTTGAATAAAATTAACATTATTCAATGGTTGCATTGGTAATATATCTAAAGCAAACACTTTAATCTGTTTATTTTTAGCTATCCACTGTGACCAACCACCCGGAGCAGAACCTAAATCAACAACGTTCATGTTGTCAGTGAATAGACGATCACGGGCATCAATTTGAGCTAATTTGTATACCGCTCTTGAACGATAACCATCCAACCTAGATTTTTTAACATAAATATCAGTATTATGTCTATTTAGCCACTGTTTGCCCATTATTCTTAACCGTTCCCACCAATAATTGGCGTAATTCAGTAAACAGTTCATCTCTGGTATAAGAGCCTTTTTGAAATACTGTATCCACTCTATTAGTCAGCCATAACCGATCTTCTGAAGTAATATCTTTAGCTGTTAATACCACCACTGGAATTGAAGAACAAGTTTTATGTTTGCGTAATTGAATAATAAATTCAAAACCATCTACTTGTGGCATCATCAAATCTAATAAAATTAAATTAGGTTTAATCTGTTCTAAATTCCGTAAACCAACTTCACCATTTTCCGCTTCAACAACTTTCCACCCCCCCTTATGGAGCATGCGTACCATCATTTCAC
>JAUCGN010000332.1 GCA_030378125.1 Thiotrichales bacterium HSG1
CAAGGCATATGTGCTGTAATGCGTAAATTATTACACGCTATTTATGGAATTTTTAAAACTGGCCAACCTTTTGATGGTGCTAAGTTTTATGTTATTTCCTAAATAACTCTATATTGCTAGTTAATTTTTGTATCAATAATTTTAATTAGTAATAATTGAAGATTTTTTAACTTTTATAGCTCTTTAACAATTTATGTAGTATTTTTGAGATAAATACTTTAAATACAACTTAATATACGGTTTTTGTAAGTTTTTATTGAAGGTTGTTTGTTTTACCGATTCAGAAAAACTTGGATTTTTTCCATAAAATATGTTTTTTCTTGTCAAACTATTTTTAATCTTTTTAACTATTTAGCTTGACAAGCAACAGAGTATCTACGAATTAAATACTACTTACTATACGGCTTTTGTAAGTTTTTATTGGAGGTTATTTATTTTACCAATTCAGAAAAACTTGGATTTTTTCCATAAAATATGTTTTTTCTTGTCAAACTATTTTCATTTTTTTTAACTATTTAGCTTGACAACCAACAGAGTATCTACGAGCTTGGATTTTTTCCAAAATATATGTTTTTTATTGTCAAACTATTTTTAGTTTTTTTAACTATTTAGCTTGACAACCAACAGAGTATCTACCTGGTTTACATTGCAGATTACGAGTTTTAATGTGTAATAGCAATTTTATCTACTAATTTGTGTGTATGTTCACCAACTTTAAAACCGGCCACTAATACCTTTAACCAATTTTTAATTGTTTTTCTTGTATATAAAAAGATTAACTGTGTAAGAAGATGACGGCGAAATGCTGAAAAATCATAAATCAATACTTGAACTAGTTCTCCAGTTTTTGAATCAACTTTGAAGAGAATATTTTCATAAAAAGGAGTTTCCTCAGTTTCCAATGGATTCTTTATTTCTCCAAAATGAGCAATTAATAAGTCCAATTCATTATCATGTTCAAAATTTACTCCAATTTCATCTGTATTAATCATAATATTTTCTCTCCATTCATTGGAGAACTAGCTCCATAAAACGTAGTAATATAATTTCTTTTACCTAACAATCTATTCCACATGGTTGAATATCTTATTACAACTCTTAAATATTTATGTTTTCTGTTTTCAAGTTTTATATTTACAATCATAGTATTACTATCTGTTTTGCTTTTGACAACAGATTCTGGATCTTTAAGTTTATCTTTAAGCGTTTCATAATATTCATAAGCCTCATCATGTGCTGCTTCAGCAATATGACGTGAAAACACATTATGCGTTATCAATATATCATTATTGTTCCAATCATGTATAATATCACGTATGGATTTATCAGGTTTTTTAGACTTTTTCATAGTTTAAAATTTTCTTTTAAGTTCCAATCAATTCATAATAATTATCGCTAACTACTTATTATTAGAAATAATTAATATAAATTCTATAAGTATATTATAATCCCACTCAATTTATAAATCAAGCACCCTTTACCCAAACCCCTTATCCCTCACCCGCTTATAAAAATCTTCCATCACCGCAATAAAAGAATTGTCCCGTTTCCAAAAAGCCGGATAATCTCCAGCTTTCTTAATCAAAATTGCTGGAACTGTAGTCGTTGCAACCTCTGGCAACTTAACCTCACCACTACCCCAAAAATCCTTCACATCCATAGACTTAGGAACAGCCACCGTCTCAGGTTTAGTATAAAAAGAACTCGATACCACGACCTCATCCTCTCCATCACTAGAACCAATCGCCGAAGACAACACCTTACCCAAAGTAGACTTCGCCAACTCCTGCTGCAACTTAGCCCGAGGCAAACCCCGCAACTCAAACAATAAAAATGGGTCTTCATCCAACTGCGAAGCCACCAAATAATACACTCCAGCAATATGCTTACACGGATTCTCATAATCAGGACAAGAACAAGTCGTGTTAAAATCCCTACTGCTGCTTGGCAATAATTGCGAACTTTTAGCAAAGCAATCTTCAATCGTATCAGGCACTTCATTTAACAATAACTTAGTAACAATACTCGCTTTACTACCCATCTGCTCAATTGCCGCCGACCACTGAGCAGCAG
>JAUCGN010000333.1 GCA_030378125.1 Thiotrichales bacterium HSG1
GACGATATTGAGGGTGAGAAATGTTTGTTTTCATAGTGTTATACATAACGCTACCAGCACAACCGGCTGTAAATATGCCTAATATTACTGTCCATAAACTTCTATGGTCAACATTTTGTAATGTATCTTGTAGGTCTGATATGTTTAGCATTACTGCAATCGCTATGTTTTCTGCCATGCTAAAAACTAACACGTTGTCTAGGCTGTCAAAACTATATTTGAGGTTAATATTTTCTAAAAAAACTTCTGCTTCAAAACTAAATCCAAGCGGCAAACTTAACAATGCACCACCAAATATACCAACAGTGATACCAAAAATATTAGTTGTGGTGAGGGTGGTGCATTGTTAATTAATGATGAAAAATTTATGGATAGAGCTGAAACTTTATTAGAAAAAGGCACAAATCGTAAACAATTTATCAAGGGATTGGTTGACAAATATACTTGGGTTGATATAGGTTCAAGTTATCTATTAAGTGAATTGAATGCTGCTTATTTATATGGCCAACTTGAAAATGAAAAACTGATTTTGAATAAACGTCTTGACATATTTAATAAATATTATAAGGCTTTCTGGCCATTGCAATCTAAAATACAACTTCCAGTTGTGCCAAAAAATTGTGAACTAAATGGGCATATATTTTATTTGATATGTCGTTCCAACGAAGAACGAAAAAGATTAATTAGTTTTTTACAAGAAAAAAATATCCAAGCAGTATTCCATTATATTCCATTACATCAAAGTCCTATGGGGAAAAAATGGGGAGATTCCATTTCCTTGCCAATTACCGAAGATATGTCAGCTCGATTGGTTAGATTGCCAATATTTTATTCGTTAACAGATAAAGAACAAAATTTAATTATTAACGAAGTTATATCATTCTATACATGAGATGACGGAGAAGCTTTGCATGACCTTTAACACAAACATGACAACCTCTAAATTCTTTAAACCTAATCACACTTGATAATCTTACTCCCTCCAAAAATCTGGTAAAAATTGCACCCAAGAGTATCATTGCCAAATTTTTCTTATTGATAAACACTAGATAAATTTTCAAATTAATGTAAAATTATCTATAACATTAACTAACAGTGGAAGAATATATGACGATTGCAAGTCTAAACATAGCGTGGTTACTACCAGAAATATTAATATTAACAATGGCATGTATTATTCTAGTAATTGATGCTTACCTACCAAAGCAATTGCGTAATTTAACTTATCATTTGACTCAAGGCACTTTATTAGGAGCAGCTTTACTGATTATCGCAGCTAATCCTACCCAACCAGTGTTGGCAATGAACAATATGGTTATTATTGATGCAATGAGTGTGGTATTAAAACTATTCATCGTATTAATTGTATTTTTTACTTTTGTTTATTCCAAAGAATATTTACAAAAACGCAATATATTTAAAGGGGAATATTTTGTCTTAGGTTTGTTTGCAACTTTGGGCATGTTGATCATGGTATCAGCTCATAGTTTGTTAATGATTTTCTTAGGTTTAGAGTTGTTGTCACTGTCTTTATACACCATGATTGCCATGAATCGTGAATCCAAAGTTGCCTCAGAAGCAGCTATGAAATATTTTGTGTTAGGAGCGTTAGCATCAGGCATGTTGTTGTATGGAATGTCCATGTTATATGGTGTTACTGCTACTTTAGACTTAACTAAAATGGCTCAAAGCGTGACTGAAGTTGCTAATGATCGTGATGTTATAACCTCCGTAAATCAAATGTTCGGTGAAACTGAAAATGTTGAAGTAGCAGTTAAAAGCATTGAAAAACATGTAGCTACAATAGACAACAGTCCACTTGCTAATAAAATTGCCGAAGTTATTGAAGCCAACATTGAAACTGACGCAATGGTTATCATTAAACCTCTGTTAGCAGAAAATTCCCAAAGTTATACTATTTTAGTGTTTGGGTTAGTGTTTATTGTAATTGGAGTCGCTTTTAAATTGGGGGCAGTACCATTCCATTCATGGATACCAGATGTTTATCATGGTTCCCCAACTTCTATGACTTTATTCATTGCCAGTGCTCCTAAAATAGCCGCT
>JAUCGN010000334.1 GCA_030378125.1 Thiotrichales bacterium HSG1
GTTCCAAATCCAACAAAATTTTTCCAAATTCAGACCAATATACATTTGGTGGTGGTAGTGGTTTTTGAATTAATTTTGGGACCCTGCTATCTGTACTCACAGTTGGTTCAAAATAATTTGTTGGCCATAATAAAATTAAGCCACCAACCAAAATACTGATAAACACAATATCAGTTACAGTTTTTTTATCCATAAATTGCCTTTGTCTTTAAGTCTAAAATGTTCAAAAGGTGATTGTAGCATATGATACAATGTAAATTTCATAGTTATAAATTAATAATGCCTCCTCTAAAAAATGATCGTTTTTTGCGGGCTTTAAAACGCCAACCAGTTGATGTAACTCCAGTTTGGATGATGCGGCAGGCTGGTCGTTATTTACCCGAATATCGTGCTACTAGAACTCGTGCGACAAATTTTTTGACTTTGTGTAAAACCCCAGAACTTGCCTGTGAAGTTACTTTGCAACCTTTAGAAAGATTCCCCTTAGATGCCGCTATTTTATTTTCAGATATTTTGACTATTCCTGATGCTATGGGATTAGGTTTATATTTTTCTGAAGGAGAAGGGCCAAAATTTAAAAATAAAATTACTAATAATGCACAAATAAACAATTTACCTATTCCTGATCCGAGTGATAACCTACAATATGTAATGGATGCAGTTAGTCTGATTCGGCGAGAATTGGATGGTAAAGTTCCATTGATAGGTTTTGCGGGTAGTCCTTGGACTTTAGCTACTTATATGGTTGAGGGTGGTACAACAAAAACTTTTAGTAAAGTCAAAGGTTTATTATTTGAGCAACCACAAGCCATGCATAATTTATTGGATAAACTAGCTCAAGCTGTCACTGCTTATCTAAATGCACAAATTGCAGCTGGGGTTCAAACCGTCATGTTATTTGATACTTGGGGGGGGGATTTTAACTAGTCGTGATTATTCAGAATTTTCATTAAAGTATATGCGGAAAAATCCTTTTTACTTAATTGTCGAGAAATAGCTTGGTCATAATCAATATCATCAAGTTGAGCGGCAGTAAAATTAGTTTCCAGTTCTTCCAATAACATATCTTGTTTAATCAACTGATTAGGATATTTTGCCCCTAATCGAATAACTATATTGCGTAATTCTCGTACATTGCCGGGAAAAGAGTAATTTTTCCAACTTTTTTTAGCATCTTTATCCAACTGAAATAAAGTCCCCATTTCTGAATAAAATTTCTGAAAATGTTCTAATAACAATATTTTGTCATCATCACGTTCATTCAAAGAAGGAACTTTAATCGCCAATACACTCAAACGATGATATAAATCACCACGAAAGTCTCCTTTCATAACTTCTTCACGCAAATCACGATTGCTGGCTGCAATAATGCGTGCTTCTGACTTACGCACCTTAGTCTCGCCTAATCGATAATATTCACCATTTTCTAATACTCGTAATAACTTAGATTGTAAAGCTAATGGCATTTCCCCGATTTCATCTAAAATTAAACTACCTTGATTAGCTTCTTCAAAAAAACCAGATCGAGCCGCAGCTGCTCCGGTAAACGCACCTTTAGCATGACCAAATAACTGTGCCTCCAATAATTCTGTAGTAAAAGCTGCACAATTAACTATTAAACAAGGTGATTTAACACGTTGACTTTGTTGATGTAAACATTGGGCAATTAATTCTTTACCAGTTCCAGATTCTCCCAGTACTAAAACTGAAAATGGTGAATTGGCAAATTGCTTTATTTGAGTACGCAAAGTTTCCATTGCATTACTTTCACCGATTAAACCACAATCCTTTTGTTCTGGTTTTTCCTTTAATTTTTTCTCTGCTTCCAAGATCATTTTCTGATGCTTTAAGCGAGCTTTTAACAATTCCATGTCGCATGGTTTGGGAATGAAATCTACCGCACCCAGAGTTAAAGCATGTCGAACATTTTCTATCGCATCTTGACCAGATAAAATTAAAATTTTAACCGATGGATTAAAAGTAATTAATTCAGAGATTAGAGAAAAACCTGCTTCTGGAGAATGCGGATTAGGCGGCAAACCAAAATCAACCAGAGCTAAA
>JAUCGN010000335.1 GCA_030378125.1 Thiotrichales bacterium HSG1
GACTTGCTACGGTTCTAGCTGCAATTCTTCTCGGTTGGGTGCAACCAATAAGACCAGCAGTTCCACGTCCAATAGACAAACAAATTTTAGGAATTTGGGTAGTTTTACCAGAACCAGTTTCTCCTGCAATAATTATTACTTGATTATTTTTGATTGCTGTTGCTATGTCTTCACGTTGTAAGCTAACTGGTAAGTCGTCTGGAAATTGGGGATTAGGTAGGTTGGTTATTCTTAACTGGCGTTTTTGTAAGGATTTTTTTATGTCAATAGCTAACTGGTTAAACTTTGTTTTGATAGTTGTACCAGCTTGAAACTGTTTGGTCAAATAATGGATACGTTGTTGAAAGCGATATTGATCACAACGTATGGTGTCTTTGCAAATGTTGGATAGATTATTTAACTCTGTTAAGTTCATGTATGTATATAATACCGCGTACAACTTTTAAGATTTTAATAGCAGAATTAAATGGTAGATGATGTTCTGCTTATCCACCCTACCATTTATAATTTTGTTAAAAACTATCCAAATTGTTGCTCAATCATTATTAGTTTTTTTGAGAAAATCTTGTAAAGGTCCAACTAAATCAATTGGTAGTGGAAATACAATAGTATTAGTTTTGCTTTCCGAAGCTATGTCATTCATAGTTTGTAAATAACGCAATTGCAACGCTTGTGGTTGTTTAGAAATTATCTTAGCAGCTTGTTGCAACTTCTCTGATGCTTGTAACTCACCTTCAGCATGGATAACTTTAGCTCTTCTCTCTCGTTCTGCTTCAGCTTGTCTAGCAATAGCTCGAATCATGTTTTCATTCAAATCCACATGCTTGATTTCTACATTGGAAACTTTGATTCCCCAAGCATCAGTTTGTTCGTCCAAAATTTCCTGAATGTCTCTATTAAGTTTATTGCGTTCGGTGAGTATGTCATCCAGTTCATGGTGACCAAGGACAGAACGTAAAGTAGTTTGAGCTAATTGACTAGTAGCCTGTTGATAATTTTCCACTTGAATGACTGCTTTTTCTGGATGAATGACTCGAAAATATACCACTGCATTGACTTCAATTGATACATTGTCTTTTGATATAATATCTTGAGATGGTACATCCATAACTATAGTACGAGTTTCCATTTTAATCATGGTCTCGAAAAAAGGAATAATTACTATCACTCCTGGACCTTTGGTCTTTCTATAGCGACCGAGAAAAAATACTACTGCCCGCTCATATTCACGCAGGATGGTAAAAGAATAGAAAAAAACTATTAAAACTAAAACAGCTATACCGATAATAAATTGTGTCATGGTTTTTCTCTTGAAAATAATTGGTAAGATAAAGAGGTATATATGAATTAAGACCTGACAGATTTTCAAAACTTATCAGGTCTTGCTACCGATATTATTTCAAAGGTTTTAGCAATTAAAGAACGATCTTATTCTGACTTTTCTTCTTCAGTTTGTTCTTCATTTTCTTCACCTTCATCTTCTTCTTCGTCAGCTTTATCACCACGAGCCAAGTGAACCGATACAACTGGTAAATCGTGTTTATCACCTTTCTTAGTTGCAACGGCTAAATTAACTTTTTCTGGTAATACCACATCAGATATATGCATGATCTGATTAAGCTCAATTGGAGCAAGATCAATTTCTATAAACTCTGGCAAATCTTTAGGGAAACAAACAATTTCAATATCAGTTTTCTGTCGTGCTATAACTCCTCCATCCTGTTTGATACCAATACATTGATTTTCATTAAGGAAATGTAAAGGTACTCGCATATGAACTTTCTCAGATTCACTAACCCTTTGTAAATCCATATGCAAGATAACCGGTTGATAAGGATGACGTTGTATGTCTTTTAATACTGCTTTTTCCGGCTGATCATCAATATTAACTGTTAAAATGTGCGAATAAAAGACTTCATGTTCTAAATGTTTTAACAACTCATTATGTGATATTGTCAATGCCACTGGAGTTTTACCAGCACCATAGATAATTGCTGGTACATAACCAGTACGACGTAGGCGGCGGCTCGCACCCTTACCCATATCAGTACGC
>JAUCGN010000038.1 GCA_030378125.1 Thiotrichales bacterium HSG1
AGTAATAATTTGTCAATTAAATCCTTTCCTGAGAAATACAATTAGTTGGCTCCAAAACGAACTGTCTACCACAATCTTTACAAGCATATTTTTGTTTTCCATTGTGGATACTACCATTTTTTATAATATTTTCTGAGTTGCAAGTTGGACAATTCATAAGTTTTTACTTAATATTTTTAATATATTATACTACACTACTTTGTTCAGGACTACCGTTATTTTTAGAGAAGATGCCAATAAAATACGTAAGGGGAATTCACCTGCTATCATGACTAGTATTAGGCATATTTGTATGGGGATTTTTGACCTTGACACTACTACTTCTGGTAGTCTTGCTAAGAAAAGTCGTAAGGCTACTTGAAGTGATAATTACTGATGCTCAACTCGTGTTTGGGTTATAATTTTAATGCGGTCGCCCTGTACTGTATGACTTCCTTTACTGTATTTTGTGTTCATTATGTTATGATAGGCATTTTGTTCACAAACTGCAATATTTTGACTGAAGTCTTTTTCCGTCTGGAACACGGAGGTTTTTAACCATTTATGGGACAATAAAAGTCTCATACCTGTCTTTTGAATCTACCTTTCTTGCTAGTAATTCAATGAGCTAAATACTTAGAAAATCCGCAAGGATGAACGACTTAATTTCTCTCATTTTTTTATGGCCTTTTTGAATGATTCATATTATAATATTTTTGCCAATATGTTAGTTCTATTCTTTTAATTAAGTTATTCAAGGAGAAATACCAAATGTTTGAAGCAGCAGAACTTGGTAGAGAAATTAGTAAGTCAGATTATAAGGCCCAGCTTCCAGATTTACGTGCCGAAATTTTACAGACTCAGTTTGCTTTAAGTAAGAGCAATCGTCCAGTAATTATTTTGATTTCAGGAGTTGATGTAGCAGGTAGAGGAGATGTAGTCAATGCTCTTAATGAATGGTTAGATACTCGTGGAGTAGAAACTTTTTCTTTCGAAAAAACCTCTGATGAAGAAAGTGAACGACCTGATTATTGGCGTTATTGGCGTAGTCTTCCAGCAAGGGGAAGAATTGGTGTTTTTTTTGGAGCTTGGTATGTAGAACCCATTCGTAATTATGCATACGATAAAATTGATGCTGCATGTATGGATGATTCTTTGGGGCAAATTCGTCGTTTGGAAAAACTGATGGTTGATGATGGTACCATTATTATCAAATTTTGGTTACATTTATCACATAAAGAGCAAGTTAAACGCTTAAAGAAAATGGAAAAAGACCCTAATGCACTCCGTCGTGTTTCTAAAAGGGATTGGAAACATGTTAAGCTGTACGATCGTTTTTCAGCGGCTGCGGAAAGGGCGATACGTTCTACAGACACCGGTGATTCCCCTTGGTTATTGGTAGAGTCAACCGATCCATATTATCGAGATTTAACCGTTGGTCGCACCGTATTGGAAACTATACGCAAACAACTAGAATTAGATGCAATAAATGATAGTGATAATTCTTCAGATAATGCTAGTAAGGAACTCACCACTTCAACACAAACTTCAAATTTAGACACCACTGACTCTTCCCCTAAAGCAGCTTTAACTGTATTAGATCATGTTGATCTTAATCAGAAACTTGAACCTAAAGAATATCGCAAACAACTGAAAATTTACCAAGGAAAACTTAATCGTTTAGTTTGGGCAGCTAATGCAAAAAAACGTTCTACAGTGATTGTTTTTGAAGGTTGGGATGCAGGTGGTAAAGGTGGTTCTTTAAGACGTATGACCCAAGCGATGGATGCACGTCTATATCAAGTGATTTCTACCGCTGCTCCCACTGATGAGGAACAAGCTCATCATTATTTATGGCGTTTTTGGCGACAGATTCCGCGTGCTGGGCATTTTACTATTTATGACCGTTCTTGGTATGGTCGAGTTTTAGTGGAAAGAGTTGAAGGTTATGCCAAAGAGCATGAATGGACACGTTCTTTTTTGGAAATTAATAATTTTGAAGAATCTTTGGTTAATCATGGTACTTTATTGTTAAAATTTTGGATTCATATTAGTCCCGAAGAGCAATTACGCCGATTTGAAGAACGTGAGAAAATTGCCTATAAACGTCATAAACTTACTGAGGAAGATTGGCGTAACCGTGAAAAATGGGATGCTTACAAAATTGCTGTGAATGATATGGTCGCTAGAACAAGCACAAATTATGCTCCATGGACATTGGTAGCTGGTAATGATAAAAAATTTGCCAGAATTCAAGTGATAAAAACTGTTTGTAAACGTATGGAAGCCATTTTGTATTCTTAAAGTTTAACAGCCATGAAACGAGACACCAATTTTTACTGATTGATTGTTCATTGCATAGTGGAGCAAAATTATCAAAATTTATTACCTTTTAGAAAAAATAGCTGTTCCAATCTTTTGGATGGGAATGTTTTTTGTGGTAACTACATTTTTATCTTATCTAACCTATACATACGAATTTCAAAGAGTTTTTGATATTAATATTCGCAGGGTCTTGGTATTGTTAGACCTACGCAAAGAAAATACTTTAGCTACTTGGTTTTCCAGCATGTTATTTTTAATGACTGGATTAGCTTTTGTGTTATTGGGCTGGGGTTCAAATTTTAAAAATTGGCAACGTTTTATATTTAAATTGACTGCAGTTGGAGCTGTTTTATTGTCCGCCGATGAAGTAGCAAGCATCCATGAAACAGTTGGTAAATGGATACAAAGAGCTTTAGAAGATTTAATTACTTTTTTGCCTATTGGTGGTGGAGGTTTTGTTTGGGTATTATTATTTGCACCAATAGCAATAGCCGGTTTAATCGCAACTGTTATAGCACTACACCAAATAGTCAAATTTCAACGCAAAGCAGCAATAGCCTTATGGATAGCTGTATTGTGTTTGCCAGCAGTGTTTATGTTTGAAATATTGGAATGGATGCTTCACTCGTTTCAATCTGAAAAGTTAAAAATCCTAACTTGCTGGGAAGAAATGTTTGAACTTTTGGGAATGTACAGTTTGTTTATATGTGCGGTACTTATCGCTGGACGACATAAATTATGAAATATCGTAATATCTTTATTTTAATAACGGTGTATAGCATTGTTTTACTGATAGTTGAATGGCAAACTTCCCAAAATTTTGTACGCCAGTTTTTGACAGACATAGGTCAACATGAAATTGTTGGTTATGCCGTTAATACCAGTTTAAGTGTATTTTTATTATGGGCTACTGCATTGTTGTTTATGGTAAGTTTATCATGTGTCGATAAGAAAAATACCCAGCAATATTGGTTTTTTATCTCTCAAATCATAATGTTTGTTTATTTGGGCTGTGATGAACGATTTTTAATCCATGAAAATGTAGGAAGACTATTAGGACGTAATGACGCTTATTTGTTGTTGGGTTTGGGTTTATTAGAAGTTGGGTTATTAGTTTGGTTGGGTAATCTAAGCGAAAAAACTCAATTGGCTCGCAAATTTTTGTATACTGCTGCACTCTTATTTGCCATAATGGTGGTGATTGATGCCAAATTTCCAAGCAAAATGGTATTGCGTTTATCGCTAGAAGAGCTAACTAAGTTATGGGCAGACATTTGTTTATTTTTGTTCGCATGGGAAATCATGCAACAACAAATTTTGAACAAGATTAAACGGATTTAAGGATTGACAGGATTAATTTTTACACTTATTTTCAATATTCTGATTTTTATTGAATAATTAACAATTTTAGCAGTTAAATATGGTTAATTCTATTAATCCGTTTAACCCTGTTCAAAACCTATAAGAAATTATAGGATCGGTGAAGCAAAATGATATACGACTATTTGTGTGTGATTTCATTGAAATAGTCATTTTCACTTTGTTATACCGAACTTACCTAATAATTCAGTCTATAGATAACACTACCACCTAAAATAATGAATTGGCTTTCTAAAATTTCTGGCAAATATCCCCTCCGAGTGGTACTCTTCGTTCCATTTGTAATTCAAATTTTTGTTGTAGTTGGATTAATCGGATATCTATCGTTCACTAATGGCCAAAAATCTGTTAATGAAGTGACCGATGAACTACGCGAAGAAATTACTAGCCAAATTGAACATCATCTGATGACTACTTTAAAAACAGCACAGCTTATTAATCAAATTAATGCCGATGCTATCAAAATTCAGATGTTAGATATAAATAATCCTATCATTATAGAACGGCATTTTTGGCAACAATTACAATTATTTAATTACATAGGTTATATTTCTTTTGCCAGTGAACAAGGTGATTATATTGGGGCAGAACATCGGGAAAACCTTGTTGCTGGTGAAAAAGATAAATTTTACCTTTATACAAAAGATAGTGAATATTTAGCTGATAATAAAGGTAATCGAAAAAAATTAACTAATACCATGAAAAACTATGATCCACGCAATAGAAACTGGTATAAACGTACAGTTAAGAGCAACAAACCGGTCTGGAGTGAAATTTACGCAATAACTAACCCGAATGATTTGACCACTTCTATAACTCAAACTATATCTGCTAATCAGCCTTTTTATGATGCAACTGGTACTTTAAAAGGTGTTTTAGGGACGGATATTTATCTATCACAACTCAGTAATTTTTTAAGAGGCTTACGGATTGGGAAAACTGGAAAAACATTTATCATGGAACGTTCCGGTTTAATGGTAGCTTCTTCAACCTCAGAAAAACCTTACACCATAAATCCAAAAAATAACAATGAGGTATTAAGACTTGAAGCTAAAAACAGCAAAGAGCCTATGATTCGTCACACTACACAGTATTTGACAAAATATTTTACTAATTTAAGTAATATTTATACTAATCATCAACTGGAATTTAAATTAAAAGGAGAACGACAATTTTTACAGGTCAAGCTGTTTATGGGTGAATATGGTATTGATTGGTTAATTGTAGTAGTCATACCACAATCCGATTTTATGGAACATATCAATGCTAACACACGTCTAACTATTTTATTGTGTTTGTTTGCCTTGATAGTAGTTTTTTTTACTAGTTTATTTACCTCTAAATGGTTAGCTGCACCAATTTTACGCTTAGAAATAGCTGCTAAAAAACTTGCGGAAGGAGAATGGGAACAGGATTTACCATGTGATCGTTCTGATGAAATTGGAAAACTTGCCCAATCATTTGAGATAATGGCAATTCAATTGAAAGAACTGTTTGCTAATTTAGAACAAAAAGTAGCTGAACGAACAGCTCAGCTAAAACAGAAAAATGAATTGATTCGCAAAATATTTGGGCGTTATTTAAGTGATGAAATTGTCACTACCTTATTAGAAACTAAAAGTGGTTTGGCTTTAGGTGGCGAACGACGAGAAATTACTATATTAACTTCCGATATAAGAGGTTTTACCGCCCGCTCAGAACAATTGCCACCCGAACAGGTCATTCAAATAATTAACTTTTATTTGGCTAAGATGGCTGATGTTATTGCCGAATATCAAGGTACAATTGATGAATTTATGGGTGATGGTATTTTAGTTCTTTTTGGAGCTCCAACCGTAAGGATAGATGATACTGAAAGAGCAGTTGCATGTGCAGTTGCTATGCAGTTAGCTATGGATGCAGTAAATACTCAAATTGAAGACTGGGGATTTTCACCTTTGGAAATGGGCATTGGTATTAACACGGGTGAAGTTGTGGTTGGCAATATTGGTTCTGAAAAACGTACTAAGTATGGTATTATTGGCAAGGAAGTTAATTTAACCTATCGCATTGAATCACATACAATTGGAGGTCAAATTTTTATTTCAGAGGCTACTTTAACAAAAGTTAAGGAACTGGTACAAATTGACGGTAAAACAACGGTGCAATTTAAAGGAGTTAAACAGCCGATCACTATTTATGATGTAGGCGGAATCAAGGGAAAATATGATTTATTTCTCTCCAAAGAAGAGCAGATATTTTTTGCTTTACGAGAACCAATACCATTGAGTTATACTATAGTCAAAGGTAAAAATGTTAGCCATCAACAATTTTTTGCTAATCTAATTAAACTATCAGCTAAAAACGCTTTGCTCTGTTGTGGTAATTCAACAAAATTATGTTTACCCGAACCAATGAGTAACATTAAGCTCAATATTTCTATACCAAACCGATTAACTGCTACTGAAGATGTATATGCTAAAGTACTTGAAATAAATACTGAAACAAATGGTTTTTACCTCAGATTTACCGCAATCCCCCCAAGAATAGAAGCAGAATTGTCAGCAATTTATAACTCATTTTTGTAGGATAATATCTTTGGCAAAAACCCAGATAAAAGATGGTTGTGTTAAAATTGGATTTCCAAATAACCAATTGAAAAACAACCATTAATAGAAGTAATAATCGTTTTAACCTGTTTAATCCCACTACCTATTTAATTTAGACAGAATTAATTAAACTTATTAGTGAGTAAATGATTTCATTCAGGTTTTTTTCTCAATGGAATTACCGGATAAGGCCATTTCCAAGTAATAGTTGTTTGTGGAACTATTATCATAGTAATGCAATTTACTGGACATGGTGCAACGCATAACTCACAACCAGTACATTCTTGATCAATAACGGTGTGCATCTGTTTAGCAGTACCTAAAATGGCATCAACCGGACAAGCTTTTATACATAAAGTACAACCAATACAAGTAGGTTCATCAATTAAAGCCAGTTGATGAGGTGGTTCTTGGTATTCACCTTCCAATGGTTTAGGTTCACGATCCAATAAATTAGCAACTGCCAACATTGCTGATTCTCCACCTGGAGGACAAAGATTAATTTCTTCGTTTTCAAGAACAACTGCTTCTGCGTAAGTTTTACAACCAGGATAACCACATTTACCACATTGTTGTTGCGGTAGAATTTCATCAACGTTATCAACTACTGGGTTACCTTCAATTTTAAAATGTATTGCTGCGTAACCAAGTAATAAACCAAATAAACTTGCCAACATTCCGAGAGTAATAATTGTTGTAATCATAGTTTTACCAATCCAGTGAAACCCATAAACGCCATTGACATAATACCGGCTGTGATTAATGCGATTGGAGCTCCTTTAAATGGTAATGGAACATCGGCTTGGTTAATACGTTCTCGCATGGCGGCAAATAATACCATTACCAGTGAAAAACCGATTGCGGCTCCAAAACCATAAACAGCCGATTCTATAAAACCATGTTTTTCTTGTACATTTAATAATGCTACTCCAAGTACTGCACAGTTAGTGGTGATTAACGGTAAAAAAATACCTAAAATTTGGTATAACAGTGGACTAGTTTTATGTACCACCATTTCTGTAAATTGGACTACAACTGCAATCACTAGGATAAAAGTTATGGTACGTAAAAAATCTAGTTCTAACGGCATAAGTAAATATTCGTTGACTAAATAACTGGTTATAGATGACAGAGTTAACACAAAGGTTGTAGCTAGTCCCATACCAATAGCGGTTTCTAGTCTAGAAGATACGCTCATGAAAGGACACAAGCCTAGAAATTTAACTAAAACAAAGTTATTAACTAGGACTGTGCTAATAAAAATTAACAGATATTCGGTCATATTTGAGTGTCCATTTTAAGGGAAAACTGAGTTGATCTTGAGTTAGTAATAACATGAGAATCAACTTAATAATTATATTGATAATAAAGGTATAAGTCTTTAGCAATTAGGAGTGTGTGTATCGTTCAAAATATTCTTTAAATTGTTTATACGCATATTTAATTGTTGCATTGTCATTAGGTGGTTCTATTTTAGAAAAAAATCTCTTATAATATTTTTCAAACTCTTGTTTATCTTTATTGAAATCCCAATGCCATGTTAAACTTTTTTCTATGACAGTCCTTGCCATTATTGTTTGAAATAAAAAGTTATTAATTACTTTTACTGTACTATTACAAACCAAGAAAATTTCGTTTAATTTATTGAAATCTAATTTTAATGGCTTTTCCAAATAATCACTATGTTCATCTAAACCCAATTCAATCATATTTTTAGAACCTAAATGCCCAAAACGATGGATAATACAATGTCTTAACTGACAAACTTTAGAAAAATGTTCCAGAATACCATTGACCTCATCAGGCATATTTCCTTTAATACCAATGAAAATGCGTATTGTATCAATAATATTCTTCTTACTAGCAAAAGAGCAATTTTCCAACAATGCTTCGGGTAGCATATCTGGACTATGAATAATAGCCGCTCCATAGGTTAAATTTTGATTTTCTGATGCTTTCTGAGCAATTTTATCAATTAATATTATGCTTCTGATAATTTTCCTAAAATAACTTTCAACTGCTGAAATATAAGCCAATATCATTAAATTTGCAAAATATTTTGGTATTTTTGGTTCATCAGAATTTTCCAATATAAGGTTTTTACTGAGTAAATTTCTTAAACCTTGTGTTTTTTCTAAAAAAGTGTCAATTGCGGATGAATCTGATTCAACATAATCTTTATCAAATAGGTTATGAGTGTCAAACTCAGTATCTTGAGGAGCATGATTTACTTGATAAGTAAATTTTGGCTTCACGATAAAAATTCCTCTATCATTTTTTTCATTTTACTGGATATTTGTTCAGCACGCTTAGGACCAATTTGTGGTATTTTACGTAGTTCACTAGCAATGTTAGTACTTGACAAAAAATCATCAATTATACGTAATTTTGTGTACTCATTTATCCTTCGTTTTTGCAGCTTAGTTAAAAAAGGTAGTTCATTAATTTTGATTTTCATACATGAATCAAAAGTGGATTGTCGCACAAGTTCTTTGCCACAATTATGGCAAAATTTTTGTTGTTCTGTTAGTCTTTCTGCATCACAATATTGACAAGAAGGTAAATTTAAATTAAGTTTTATTTCATCGTTGTTTAATATTTTAGATAACTCTCGTTCAATTGAGTGTTTTTTTCCACGTCTTTTAATGAATTGGATTATTTCGCTTGCATTGAAGCCTGTACTAATACTAAATGCTCTACTTTTAACAAGAAATAATAAGTGCGGTATGTAACGTTCATATCTTCTATTATGGCTCCCCTTGTGTTCTTCCAGTTCATACAATAATCCTGCTTCAATCAAAAATTGAAACATTCTATCTCGTGTTAAACTATGTTCTTTCAAAATACTAAATTGAAGTTGTTTCTCATTACTAGTGGCAATATTTTTATTAACATCAGTAATAATTTTGACAATTTGTTCATGCAATTCCCAACCGGTATTAATTATATTCTGATATTGTGGAAGTTTCTTTGTAAAAGATAAATATTCTGCCTTGATAGATTCGGCTTGTTCTTCAATAACTCTGTTAAAACGTTGGTGATATGTTTCATTTTGAGGTTGAATATAGTTCCTTAATAAATTGATAAAATGACGTGGAATACCAAATGCAGCATATTTAAAAATTTCAACAATATCTTTATTCACTTTTTCTACATTCAAAGAACGTAGTTCAATTAAGTCTTCCATAAATTGACTATAATTCTCATTATCAATTTCCAACCATGAGGATACTTTTTCAGCATCATGTCCAACATGAAATCTAGGTCCATAAACAGTTGTTCCGGGATAAACTGAAGCCTTTGGTGCAATATTGATGGTCTTTAAACTACCAAAAATATCAAAAAATTCAATTAAATATTCCGGAGTTAATCTTAAAGCAGCATCATCTAATAAAAGAATAGTTCTTTTTCTATCGAACTTTACAGTCAATTTTACAATTGTACCAATAACCTCATCAATTGTTACTTTATTAATGATTTCATCATGCAATTCATAAATAATATCAGTTCCTTTTTCAACATCCGCACAGAATTTCTTCAAGTTTTTTCTACTTAAAATATTTTCATCTTCATATAGATATGTGTCTTTACTATCTAAATCTTCTAACAAATCATAACAACCTAATAAAATTTTACAAAGTACCCATGTGTGAAAAATCTTGACAGCATTAGCTTTTTTCGATAAAAGTGGTTCTAAGTGATAATAATTTGTAAAAGAAACATAAATGGCTAATGGTTTAGCTTTAGATTTAAGACAAGTTTTATAGGCAAATTTTAGTTGATGAGTTTTACCAGTTCCTCTTGGACCAACAATTAATTTAGCCCCTCTTTGCAAAATTTTCTTTTGAACTGCTAAGAAAAAATCATTTTGCACGGTCCAATTCATCAAATTATCTGTTTCAATAAAATCAGCTCGTTCTTCAAATTCTTTTGCATCTTCCAATTCTTTCATAACTGTATAAATCAATTTTATTAAAAATATTAAACAGGATAGAACTTACATATTAACAAAGGTAAAATAGTACAAATCTTATGAATATTATAGTTATGGCAAACACACTGAATTGTCATAATTTTCATAAAAATCGGTACACAAGATTATAATACTAAATAACATAACTATTTATAGTATAAAATATTGTATTTAAACAATTTAGTAAACTTATCAGCTTATCAATGCGTAAATTCTAGTTCTGCATTTATTTTTGCATTATAATCTATTTTTCTTTTTTAGGTAAGGATATTTTGTTATCTTGGTATTTATTTTTCTTTGTGTAACTTTTATTAATAATATTTTCTCCAAATCAGTATATAGCATTTCTCGCTTGTATATATTCCTTAATTAACAACCCCAATACACCAAGCTGTTTCCCCATTTTCCTGCAAACAGTTTAATGTTTTTGTCAAATTTTCATTGGCAACACAGACTACCATACCAACACCACAGTTAAAGGTTCGATACATTTCCTCATCAGTAATACCACCTTGTTCTTGCAACCATTTGAAAATAGGTGGTATTTGCCAACTATTAGTATCAATATCAGCTAATAAATCGTCTGGTAGGACCCTAGGTAAATTTTCTGATAAACCACCCCCAGTTATATGAGCCAAAGCGTGGACTGGCACTTTTTGAATTAAATCTAATAATGCTTTCACATAAATACGGGTGGGTTCTAATAATACTTCTCCTAGGGTTCGCCCATCAAATTCTTGTTCCAATGAGTGGTTTTCTAAGATTTTACGAATTAAAGAATAACCATTAGAATGTGGGCCACTTGAAGCGATTCCGATCAAAACATCTCCAGATTGTACTGAGTCACTAGAAATTATTTTGTGCTTATCCACAATACCAACACAAAACCCAGCTATATCATAATCTTTATTTTTATACATACCCGGCATTTCTGCTGTTTCACCACCAACTAATGCCGCTCCAGATAATTCACAACCTTTACCAATTCCAGCAATAACATGAGAGGCAACCTCTACATCTAAATTGCCAGTTGCATAATAATCTAAAAAAAATAATGGTTCAGCACCTAAAGTAATAATATCATTGACGCACATAGCTACTAAATCAATGCCGATAGAATCATATTTATTAAGTGCAATGGCCAATTTAAGTTTAGTGCCAACTCCATCGGTACCAGACACTAATACTGGATTTTTATAGCGTTCCAATGGTATTTCAAACAAGGAACCAAAACCACCAATTCCGGTTAACATTTCTGAACGTTTGGTACGAGCAACTACTGGTTTAATAC
>JAUCGN010000003.1 GCA_030378125.1 Thiotrichales bacterium HSG1
ATATTTGATTTCTCATAATTTCTGTAAAAATTGAAGTATAAAATTACAATGTTAAGTTGCGTAAAGGAATTATGTAATTTTAAAATATAAATTATAATGTATATTAAATTTAACTATTTGTATGGTAACTTATTGTATTTGAATTGTTTCATAATATTATGACCTTGTCAATGCGTAAGTCCTATACTTTTTAAAATATTGTGGGTAATATAGTTAATTATCATAATCAAATATTTATTAAACATTATGCAAAATTATAATCATTGTTTACGCCCGATTTTTACGGAAAATATTGTGAAGACTTTGATAAAAGGAGAGTCGATCAATATTTATGGTGTTAAGGGGCAGGGAAGAAAACGTTTGTTGGAAGATTTGCGGAATTGTCAGTTGGATTATACGCAAATGTTATTGATTAACATTAGGAATTTTGCTTGTAGTTATCAGGGATTTTTGGAGGCATTTGCTAAGGAAATTGGTTATGTTGGTGATGCTGCTCCTAAATTAGGGGATTTGGTGAATGAGTTGGAGCGAGATAATGGGAATAGAAAAACGGTTATTTTGCTGCATAATTTTGATAGTTTGTTTGATAATGAGAAGTTGCATGAGGATTATGGGATTCGGTTTTTTGATAGTTTGAATGCGATTAAAAATCGGCAAAATATGGCTTTGGTTTGTGTAACGGAGAAGCCGCATAAGAGTTATATGGTTTATGCCAAAGAGGTTGTTGATCATGGTTCTTGGTTAGAGTTGCAACCAAAAAGATTGCCGTTATTGAATTTGGAGCAAGTTAGTGAGGAAGCTCAACAACATTTTTCGGCATTGTACTCGGGTGAGCCTGATTTATTCGGTAAGATGGTAATTTCTCATAGGTTGCCTTATTCTTTGTTGGAATATTTTGTGGATAGGTTGAATAATCAAGAGGATACGGATATTGCTTTTGCTGAACGGTTGGAGAAATGGCGAAAGGAGTTTGATGAGGATTATTCTCGTGTTAATTATGTGAGTGTTAATAGATTTACTCAGCATATCAAGAATTTATTTGGAGCGTTGGAAATACGGAATATTTTTAATAAAGTAATTAAAACCGTGTTTTATGATTTTCCTAATGCGATAGTGGATATTGTTAAGCATATAACCAAAAAATAACGTTAAACCATAGGGTGGATAGAAGCGAAGCGGAAATCCACCATTTTTAATTTAAAAAACATGCAAACATTAACCGCCCTTCCCTTAACTGCAACGAAGTATTTAAATGAACTAGCCAAAATAAAAGTTTTAAAAAAAGAAAGAATAGGTAGGTCGTCTTATTATATTAATACGTCATTGTTGGAATTAATTTTTAATGCTTTTCATTAACAATATGTATAAAAAATCGGAAAATTTATACATGTTGTAGTTGTCTGAATCAGAATTACCAGAATTATAGAATTACCAGAATAACTGCATTAGATTAATGGTTTTATGGTTTTTAATCCTGAAAATTCTGATTCAGACAATTTAATTCGGAACTAATAAAATATGTCCCCATTCAAAAAGCCAGACCAGCCATGTAACAGTTGGGAATTATTCAAATGGACTTGGTTTGAATACCGTTTGTTGGAAAAGTACGAGAAAAAAGTTAGCAAAAAAGATACATTTATTTTAATCTTAAGGAATTATTTTCTATATGTAGTTCCTTTGGCTTTATTGTTATATATTATTGGGATTATATTTGTTATTGGAATTGACTTACCAACTTGGATGCCTACAGAATATAAAGGGAAATTTATTATCTGGTGGGAACCAAATGCGTCTTTTGTGGAAAAGTTTGAACTGTTATTTTTTTACAATTATTTAAAATTACTAAAAGTTCTGGCAGGAGGTCTGGCAATCGGTCTGGCAGGAGGTCTGGCAGTCGGTCTGGCAGTCGGTCTGGCAGTCGGTCTGGCAGGCGGTCTGGCAGGCGGTCTGGCAGTCGGTCTGGCAGTCGGTCTGGCAGTCGGTCTGGCAGTCGGTCTGGCAGTCGGTCTGGCAGTCGGTCTGGCAGTCGGTCTGGCAGTCGGTCTGGCAGTCGGTCTGGCAGTCGGTCTGGCAGGAGGTCTGGCAGTCGGTCTGGCAGGAGGTCTGGCAGTCGGTCTGGTATTCGGTCTGGCAGGAGGTCTGGCATTCGCAATATTTTATTATATCGGATACTACCGTTTACTGTTGTATCCGATTTATTTTACCAGAAATTTAATAACTTGTAAACTACAAAATAATGTATATTTTCAAGAAGATGCTATTTCTTTACCAATTTGGGGCCTAAAAGACAAATTAACCCACCAAGCCCATCAAGACCCAAAAATAGCCCAGCAATTTATTGACTTCCTACTCGAATACCGTCCCTTACAAACTAAACTGGCCATGCACTTAACTCACGCCGCAACCGCCGGTATATGGGATAACCAACCACTCAATGCAGACAAACTTAACTCCCCAGCTATTATTCAAGGAACTGGCGACCTAATTCCCTCTGATAAATGGTTAAGAACATTAACCGGCTTGAAAGACCAATTAATCCACGCCCAAAACCAACATAATATCCACCAAATTCAACAAGGTTATCAAGAATTCCTCAACCAATTAACCGAATTCAAAGATTTAACTATACGTGAACCCAATAAATGGAAAAATTATTATATAGATACCATCGACAACTGGATAACAGCCACTCAAGCCAAACTATCCGACATAACATTACAAGCAGAGACCCAAGAATCTCAAGCTAAAAATGTCTATTTAGCTGGCGACCCACTTAATCCACAACATCACAGCGATATATTCATGCAACGGACTGACCTGCAACAAGAACTGACCAACCGAGTCTTAACCGCCAGAGAAATGCCACTATTCCTACTCCAAGGTCAACGCCGAATTGGTAAAACCAGCCTACTTAACTTTTTACCAAAACTATTCGATGGCAGCCGCTTCAAAACCATCTACATTGATTGCCAAGACCCAAATATTGGTGATGTCCTTGAATGGATGCTGTTTATCAGAAATAAAATCAACGCCACCCTTGAATTACCCATCGAAAATTGGCAACCACCGGAAAAATGGCTCAAAGCTTGGCTTGAATTCGTCTCTTACCTTGAAAAAGTCAACCAAATCGAACAACGCAAAATTATCTTAGCCATTGATGAATATGACTATTTCCACGACCACTGCCTACAAGAAGACCCCAAACAAGCCGAACGCCTGTTAGGAGCTATGCGGCATTTCTCTCAACATCAAAACCAAGTTATATTCCTATTCACCGGAGCCTACTCATTCGCCGAACTGGAAAACCCCAATTGGATAAAATACTTCCCCCATTCCGTTCCAATCAAACTCGACTATCTATCCAAAGCCAACACAATTCGCCTCATCACCGAACCAGTGCCACTTGAATACCCACCTGAATTGACCGAAGAAATGTACGAATTAACTCAAGGCCACCCAGCATTGACCCAATTGCTCTGTCAAAACCTAGTCAATCTCGCCAATATTCAAGGCAAAAAACAAATCACTGCCAATGACTTACACCAAGCAATAACCAAAATGCTAGAAGAAAGAATTGGAGTGATTGACAACTTTTGGGGAGAATTTTGCCAAACCCCTGAATGCAAACAAACTGTCGCCCAAATCCTGCACGGCCAACCGATAACCAACCGAGCAAGCCTCAACCGATTAGCACAACACGGCTACATCATCCAAGTCAACGAAAAATGGCAAATGCGAGTACCACTGTTTGCTCAAGGATTAGAGAGATTGTGTGATGATTTTTAATGTGCTGGATAAAATACGGCTAACCAAACAACTTCTTCACTTGTCCATTCAACTTTATGCTTCACATGTGCTTTTATGTTGATAAAATCTCCCGCATTTAGACAAATGGTTTTGTCTTCTAACTCAAATTTTAGTTTGGCTGATCCTCTTAAAACAATTACCCATTCATTTTCAGTTTGGTCATACCAAAATTCTGATCTATGACCTTGTGAAATAATCCTTTCAATTTTAACTCCATTGGAATTAACCAAAATATTTGTTAGCTCTTCAGGTAGTTGTTTTGGTATGTTATCGAATATATTAGGCATTTCTTCAAAATTATCAAAGTTTTAGTATGTTTACTGTTACTTCGGGAATGAAGCAAAACGGATTTCCCGAAACAAGATGAAATGTTCTCTTTTATTGTTAGAAATTTTCCTATTAAATCGTATTTACTTTTATAATCAAATATTTAAATAATACAGCAATTTCTGTAAATTATTGAATTTTAAAGGATTATTGTTATTACAGACTACTTAATGGTGACATTTGGAAGAAAATGAAATAATATGCTGGCACTATGACCATAGTGAAGGACGCTCTGCGGAACTTCAGTTATTAAGTCCAATATTTGCTAAAGTTGGTTGGACATAATTTACCTTAAAGCCCAATACCACCTATCAATAATTGCCTTAAATTCTGCATAATCAACTACAGTTCCTTCAACAGCTGATATAATTTCCACAACGGTAAATAAAAATATAACGATTGCCCCGGCCCTACCCAAATATTCTTCTGCCCTTTGCCATAGTTCAATAATAACATTTACTGGTTCATAACTTTCCAATATTTGCGATGATAATGTAGCAATGATATGTCGCTGTTTGCTGTTAGCCATATCAATTAAATTATGTTGTTGACGTAAAGTTCGCAATAATGATGGTGGGACAATTTTGGAATACTTATAAAATTCACCCAAAATTTCAATAGGTAAAAAATCTTCTAAACCTTTGGATTTAAATTGATAATTTCCAACAGCTTTTACTAGAGTGAAATGTTTACGGTCAGGGATATTTTTAACAACAATTAAATCATCTTCCTTAATATCACATAGCATGGTTTCACAATGGTTTGAATACAACATTTTGTGGTATTTTAATTGTTCTATAAAATAATTTAGGTCTGGTTCCTCAATACTCCAGAACCAACATTTTGGCTCATGTTCCCAAAAACAATTTGAAGTTTTTTTAAACATATAATTACCTGAAAACTACCAAAATCTAACAATATTCATAAATCTTTCATAATCAACTATTGCACCTTCAACAGCCGACGCAATCTGAAAAAAAGCAATTGTAAACAAGAAAACAGCTCCTATGACACCCAAATGTTCCACTTCCCATTGCCATAATTGAACGATAAAATTGGCAGATTTTTTAGTAATTTTAGGATTTTTTTGCATTTGTGAAGCTAGATACTTAATGGTAACACATGGATAATTACGAACCATGTGGATTGGATGCAATTCTCTGTTCAAAACTCGCAAAAATGCTGAGGGAACAATTTTTGAATATTTGTAAAATTCTCCTACCATTTCAATTGGTAAAAAATGATTTAAATTACTTTTTTCTGGAAAGAGTTTAAATTTGTAGTTACCAACAACTTTAACGATAGTAAAATAATCATAGTTGGGTATATTTTTTATGACAATTAAGTCATTTTCTTTAATACCATTTATCATAAATTTACAACTATCCCATGTATACCATTCTTCTTTAACTAAGTTTTCTCGTTTTTTTATTTTGAGGTAATGTAAGTTTATTCTTTTGTTATAGCCACATTCTTGCCCAAGCAATTGCTCAACTTTTAACCGTTTTATGAAGTTTTCTTTATTGATTGTGCTAATATTCCAAATCCAACAATGTGATTTTATCATTTTTTTCAATTTTCAAGATAATATCAACCAGTTTCAAACAAATTTTTAAAAAATTCAAACTGTTGACAATTAAAAAGTATAATATTGGGATTGCTAACTTAGTTATTGTAAACTATAATATTTAACATAGATACAGTTAACATCACTCATTAATACTTAATTTTTTACTATATTTTATATGAATATCATTAATTTGATTAGAATGGATTGCAATTCTTATGAAATATTTTTTGCCACTTATCTATTATCATAATGTAGTCTTTTTATTTTTATACAGTAGGAGTTAGTTATGAACTTGCTAAAAATATTTTTGGGTAGTTGTATTATTACTTTCTACAGTGTGAGTACGGTAATAGCCGATGATATTTCCACCGTTGATAGCAAAAAGTTATATTATCCACTTATGCCAGATGCACCGTTGCGTAGAAGAGAAGCCGGTTTTGTAAATGGCAAAGATGGTAATGTTTCTCGTGGAGTCAGAGGTGTTAGAGGTGTTAGAGGTGTTAGAGGTGTTAGAGGTGTTAGAGGTGTTAGAGGTGTTAGAGGTGTTAGAGGTGTTAGAGGAGTTCGTGGAGTCAGAGGTGTCAGGGGAGTTCGTGGAGTCAGAGGTGTTAGGGGAGTTCGTGGAGTCAGAGGTGTTAGGGGAGTTCGTGGAGTCAGAGGTGTCAGGGGAGTTCGTGGAGTCAGAGGTGTTAGGGGAGTTCGCGGAGTCAGAGGTGTCAGGGGAGTTCGCGGAGTCAGAGGTGAAGCTTTTACACAAAAAACGGTACAACAGCCTTTGCCATTTCCTGAGCTTATGGCACCACTTGCACCACAACATACTGGTTTTACCTCTACCTCGCAACCTAACTTTTATTGGTATATGTCTAGTGATTGGGATGGAGTAATTGAATTTTCCTTAAATAAAATTGGAGCAATTGAACCAACATTAGAATTAACCATTGATTTGCCTGAAGAAGAAAGAGTGCATAAAGCAGGTATTCATAGTCTAACTTTATCAGATCATAATATCCATCTTAAACCAAATACTGAATATGAATGGTTTGTGGTTATAGTTCCTGACCCTACCCAACGTTCAGGGGATTTACTTAGTAGTGGAACTGTTAAATATATATCAGCATCAGAAGAATTGATTACAAGTTTGCGACAAGTATCACAAGAACAGCAGTATAAAGTTTACGCAAAAGCTGGAATGTGGTATGACGCTATGGAAAGTATTTGTAGTCAAATTGAAGTACAACCTCATAATTTGAAGTTGCGTACTATACGTGCTAGTTTGAACCAAGAAGTAAAAATGTCTAAAGTAGCTGATTATGATAGAGTTAACTTGATTTCTAACTAAACTTATTCTTGTTTGCATGTTCTACGGTTATTCTCCTAATATAACTTGTTTATTTTCATTTTTAGGAGCTATTTAACTTTAAAATTTGACAAAATAATAGATTATTGTACAATTTTTGCAGGAACCTATAATACCTTGAAAAAAGTACTCGGTTGCCTCATGAATAAGTCTGAGTCAGTTGACTCAAAACGAGAAAAGTTGTCTTGTACTTGGGTATTGAGGATTGAAAGTTGATAGATTGATGTTCAAGCCTTAGGTTTGGAAGTCAATTTTACCCAAAAGAGAATGCTTTTTACAAGTACAATGGTTGCATGAAACCGCATAAGCGGGATTGAATATCAATGGTTGGGACTGCTCAGCCATGACTCTAGTTGCAGTTTTTATGAACTATCAACAGAGAATGAATTACATTAATAATGTTAATTTTGTATAACTAGGGACAGGAAAAATTTGGATGAATACACCACGTAGGAAGTTTTTAAAAAATGTTTTAGCTACTGGTGGTGCGTTGGTATTTGGAACAAACGCATTACCATTAATGGCTGACTGGCCTGAAAAGGCTTTTGCAGCCAAAACTGCTGATGATACCCTAAAGGCACTGTTCGAAGGTAAGGCTCCTCAAGAAAGTGATAAAATTTCTCTTAATATAGCAAAATCTGGTGACGAACCACCAGTTGCTCAAAACGGTGCAGTAGTACCAGTTGAAATATCAACTTCTTTGGAACAAGTAGAATCTATTACTATTATTGTTGAAAATAACCCAGTACCGTTAATAGGTCAATTTAATTTCACTGAACAATCAGATTATTGGTTAAAAACCCGCATTAAGATGGCTGGGAATTCTGATTTGATGGTTATAGTGAAAACTCAAAGTGGTGATTTGTATAGCACCAGTAAATCAGTTACAGTCGCAGCAGGCGGTTGTGCCGGCTAACCAAAGAGGAAAAATTTATGGCATCATTCCGTGTTAAAGCTAAATTAAAAGACGGTATAACTGAAGTTAAAGCTATGATCCCACATCCAATGGAAAGTGGATTACGCAAAGACTTAGAAACTGGTGCATTAGTACCAGCACATTTTATTAAAGAAATAGAATGCACTGTTGAAGGTAAAGTGGTCATGTCTGCAGTCTGGAGTGGAGCTATTTCTAAAAATCCTTATTGGGCTTTTAGAATTAAAGGAGCATCTAAAGGAAATAACTTGAAAATTACTTGGAAAGATAATCAAGGTGGTACTGATTCCAAGGAAGTTAAAATCAAGTAACAATTGTTAATTATTAATTAAACAAACCTCGTTGGATTTTGCAAATCAGCGAGGTTTTTTTGATGTGGGCTAAGTACATGAATAAAATTATTATTTTTCTATTTATTTTGATCATTACTGGTTGTTCTGGTATGTTGCCTTCTGTAAAACAGACAACGAAATCACCTTGGAAAACTTTTGAGGGAGCAAAACTTTCTTTTGATAAAATAGAAGCAAATAAAACTACTAGTGAAGATTTAAAAAAACTTGGTTTTGATCCGTTTGAAACACCAAATGTAAAATTAGTAACTTATTTAGAGCTTATAGAAAGGTTTATGCCAAATCAATCTATCCGCTTGGAAGACCTAGATATTGGGGTTCAACAATGTTTAAAAGTAAGGGACCTTTGTCAAGGTTATGAAATTAGTCCAAAAATTATTAACTCTAAACGTTATGGTAATGTATTTATGGACTTGTTTAATTTTAGAAGAAAAAAAATCACCAGAGGTTGGATATTTGATGCCTTAATTGTATTGAAAGAAGGTTTGGTTGTACATAAAGTTTGGGGTGGTGAACCAAATGTATCTAGGATTGAAGATAAAAAAAATCCGCTTGGCCCACTGCAAGACATTAACAAAGCTTTACCACCAATTAAATTAATGTAAAAATGGAGTTCAAGATTTATCTTGAAGGTATTTTATGAATTTGAATTTCCTTGATTTTGAACAACCTATTGCGGAATTAGAAGCTAAAATTGATGAATTACGTTATGTTGATGGTGATAACGAAATCAATATTAGTGACGAAATTTCTCGGTTACAAACTAAATGTGAAGAACTTACCAGAAAAATTTTCTCCGATCTGACAGCTTGGCAGATTTCACAGCTATCACGTCATCCTTTACGTCCTTATTTACTTGATTATATTGAACTAATTTTTACTGATTTTGAAGAATTACATGGTGATCGAGCCTTTGCCGATGATTTAGCTATGATGGGTGGTTTAGCACGCTTACAAGGTGAACCAGTTATGGTTATTGGTCATCAAAAGGGCAGAGATACTACCGATAAAATTCAACGTAATTTTGGTATGCCACGTCCAGAAGGTTATCGTAAGGCTTTGCGTTTAATGAAGATGGCGGAACGATTTCAAATTCCAATTTTAACTTTTATCGACACTCCAGGAGCATATCCGGGTGTAGATGCTGAAGAACGTGGTCAAAGTGAAGCAATTGCCCGTAATTTGTATGTTATGGCCGATTTAAAAACCCCAATTATTTGTACTATCATTGGTGAAGGTGGTTCAGGCGGTGCTTTGGGAATAGGGGTTGGGGATAAGATTTGTATGTTAGAGTACAGCACTTATTCAGTTATCTCTCCAGAAGGTTGTGCTTCTATTTTATGGAAAAAAGCAGAAAAAGCTGCTGATGCTGCTGCTGCCATGAAAATGACTTCTAATGATTTGAAAGAATTGAATTTGATAGATATAATAATTCCAGAACCTTTAGGTGGTGCTCATCAAAATGTTAAAGAGACGGCAGAAACTTTGGGTTCCGTACTGTACGAAAATTTAAAGCAACTAAAACAACAACCACTTGATAAATTAGTTAAAACTCGCTATAAAAAGTTTATGGAATTTGGAAGGTTTGATGAATTGCAATCAAAATGATTCCGATTTTTCCAGTCACTCAGAGTTTGCAGCAAACCGCAAATAAATTGGCAAAAAAGTTCAATTTGCCGGTTGTTGATACGCCTAATTTTCCTATTCTATTACGGTTGACTGAGCAGAGATTAGAATTACATAATCAAAAAACTGGACCTATTTATGTAGATTTTGTAAAGGGAAAATTGGGTTATCGTAACCAACATAGTGGTAGCCGTAAACAGCCATTGGCTAAAGCTGTAGGTTTGAAACATAACAATAATCCCACTGTTTTAGATGCAACTGCCGGTTTGGGACGCGATGCGTTTGTATTGGCTAGTTTAGGTTGTCAAGTGCAAATGTTAGAACGTTCTCCAGTAATTGCAGCGTTATTATACGATGGTTTACAACGCTTTGGAAATCCAACAAATTTACAGTTAATTCATAAAGATACTCAGTATTACCTACCTACCTTATTTCCAAAACCAGAAGTAATTTATCTCGATCCAATGTTTCCACATCGCAAAAAATCAGCATTGGTAAAAAAAGAAATGCAAATATTACAAATGCTTATAGGTACTGATATAGATGTTACTAATTTACTAACAATTGCGTTAAACTGTGCTGATAAACGAGTAGTAGTAAAACGGCCTAAATGGGCGAATTCCATAAATAATATATCACCAACCTTTTGTATTAACAATGTAAATATCCGTTTTGATGTTTACTTAAAACAATAGTTCATTCGTAAAAATTGTTATCATTACTTTGTGAACGGTGTGCCAGACCAGTATTTGTATGTTCGCAATTACAAAATAGTAGGTAAAACCAAAACTTAAAAGATGGAATTTGTTTTATTTCAGAGATATTAGAATATCTGTCAACTTGATTTACCCGTAGATAATAAGAAGTTACGAAATATGTATTAAATTGAAAATGAAGAGTTCAAAAATTTTAAGAAATACTTTTTAAGGTATAACGGCATTTCTTGAAATTTTGAACAGGTTCATCGTCAAATCATATCTGCGAAAATCTTTATCGTAGATTTGGAACTAAAAAAACAAAATTATTCGTAGCTAGGATTAGCAATCCAACCACTCAAACCTTTTTCCTGAATTTCTACCTTAACCCACCAGTCCGATAAACGCTTAGTCACCGGTTTACCCCAAACAGCATCTTCGCTAACAATGTTAGTATTCCAACCGTTATTCAACTGATAAATACCACCATTAAACCATACGGTATGTACACCTAAACTTATTGCCGCTAAATCAAATAGTTTGTCTCCTTTTTGCAGGGTAAAGTTATCATTTTTAATCTCACCTTTATTCACCTCAACTTCACCAAATTGAGAAGTATGAATTTCACCATACGAAGCTTGGACAGACTGTTTGGCAGCTAAAGTTGTAACTGCATCAGATTGAAACGATGGTTCTGAATAAAGAATAGCAGATTTTTTTAATTGCCATTTACCATAACTACAATTATCAGTTGGACAAGCCTGATTTACATAAGGTAATTTAGGCAAGATTTTTATATGGTTGCTATGAGCATAACCAATTGTGTTATTAACCAATTTTACTTTATACCATTGACCCAAAACATCTACTACACTGATTTTATCACCTTTTTTAACTTTAGCGATCGGTTTAGAATGTTGCCCAATAGCCTGATTTACATTTAAATTTTCTGATATAATCACTCCAGTAGTTCTAAAAGATTTGTCAGGAACACTAGTGGTTGTAAACCAACTTTGTTCTGGGTCCGGACCTAGGTTTTGAATTTCTTGTTCCCAATTTGATACATACTGCCCTTCAGCCCAACTAGACATAACTAGAGATACTGGTTTCTTAAATAAAATATGTAATGCAGGATGCTGACTAATTTTGTCTCCTTTGAGATTAAAGGCCAACATTTCTCCTGAATCGGTGAATACTATTAAAAATTCTTTGTTTGGTGCAGTTAAAGCATCAACAGCATTTGGTACATGTTCCTTAACGGCTTTCCAATCTGGATAAATAATCTCGCTAGTTACTTTCTTAGAAAGTTTTACTGGCACAAAAAAATTCTTATATTTGACTTCATCTGATACTGGTAAATGACCTTTAACAATCCATTGACCCTGACTACGCATTATTCCGCCACTAACATTACCTAACTCAGCATTTTTATTTTTAGTCACAGTGTCATTAAAAATCTTATTAGCATTAGCGTCTAATAGAGTATCTATTTTCACTGCTTCAAGTCCCTTTAGAGATAATATTTGTAAAGCACTCTCCATCCCTCCATCCATATCAAAACTATCACAAGTTTCATTACGCGTATAACCAACTGATAAATATTCGGTTCCAACATATAAAATATCTCGTGATATATGACCTCTGCAATATTCACCCACTTCTGAGTTAATGCCACGTCTTGAAACTAACATAGAAATATCAAATGCTTTTGTGCCTTCTTGTTCTGCCAAAAAAGGATCAGGTAACGAGTCAAAATCTGGAGCTGGATTAATCCAGATAAAATCTTCATTGAAATTATTATAATTGCTGTGTTTAACATCAATTCGCCAAAAACCATCATTGCGTGGCAACAGTAGGTTAGTTCGTTCAGCTATTAATTCAATTTGACCATTTTCTGCTCGTAATAAAAAAGTACGATAAGATGATGGTTCGTAAACTCCTCCAATAGTATTTTTATCAATAACATCGGTTGTTAAGTTATAATTAGAACCGTGACGTAAACCTATTAATAGTCCGGATTCAGCAGCCATCACTGAGGTAACGATAAAAAGTAAGGAACAAGATAAAATTTTTATAGCTAGATTCATAAAAGTCTCCATATTATTTTAAGATAGTATCAACTACTACAACTTTTAGCATGTCGCAAAAATACTCGCAAATAACGAAAAGTTTCTATATCCAAAGAATCTTTAAAGATGAGCAGTCTATCAAAATGTCCATCTATTTTCAAGATAACCAAGTATGGATAACTATAATTATTGTGACTGATATTAACCTCTTTACCCGATTTTAACCGAACTTTGACACAATGTAACGTTTTATCATAGTATAATATGCAGCCATATAAGGGGTGATTAATATACAACAAATGTTTACGAGTCGTGTATAATGCACTTGTTATAATTAATAAACCGATAAATATTTTGCTAAAAGAGGGTAATATCGGGAATAATAATAACAAAAATGTTCCATTATGTAATATAATTAACACCAGAGTAAAAATTTTAGAGAAATTTAATTTTAAACGAATTGAGATAATAAAATTTGACATATTTAAATTCTATAAGGAAATAAAATGGATTCACCAATTATCATAGCTAGTATTGTTTTCATCAGTATTTATTTGGTTTGGTTTGTAATTCGTTTATTTGCTGACCTGGTTCTGGTTGGAATTGCTTGTTTAAGTGCTTTGTTAGCCTATAATATACAATCTTTTTACCCAGAGATATTGATGATCTTGACCGAATTAAATCTGTTAGATATCTTTGCTTTGCCAGAAGAACCTAATGAATTAGCAATTTTTAAGATAGTTGGATTAATTATTGCGTGTGCTGTGTTTATCTCTATTCCAATTTTACCATTTTCATCTACCTATAGAATGATGTTTGGAGTAGAAATACCAATAATTTATTGTAGAAAAACTAAGCTTCAAAAATTCATTAAAGAGGAAATTCAACGGCAAAATCAACATACTCAGCCATTGTCAATTGAGGTATTACCAGAACCTGAATTAGGACTTGAATCAGGAACTGAGCCAGAACCTGAACTAAAATCAGAAACTGAACTAGAACCTGAACTAAAATCAGAAACTGAACTAGAGCCTGAACTAAAATCAGGAACTGAGCCAGAGCCTGAACTAAAATCAGAAACTGAACTAGAGCCTGAACCAAAATCAGGAACTGAGCCAGAACCTGAACTAAAATCAGGAACTGAACTAGGGCCTGAACCAAAACCATTGTCTAAATAATTTTTAATTCTAGCGATATTTTTATTTAAAATGGAAGCACGTTATATTCAATAGTTTGGACAGTTTTTAACAAAATTATAATTCGTAAAATAAATATTTTATAATCATTATTTTTTGACTTTAAAAACTGTATCAACTATTGAATTGTTGAACTGCAATGGTGCTATGTAACATCAGTAGTTATGAATTATACAAAAGGATAATATAACATGAAAACAGTTGCCGTTATTGATTACGGTATGAGTAATTTGCGTTCTGTTAGTAAAGCTTTAGAATATGTTGCTGGTAATGATTGGCGAGTAATTGTTAGTGATGAAACTGAGACAATTCTTAGTGCAGATAAAATTATTTTTCCGGGTCAAGGAGCAATAGGTAACTGTATGAATTTACTCAAAAAAACTGGGGTTGCTACTGCAATTGAACAAGCTCTTAGCAATGATAAGCCATTTTTGGGAATTTGCTTGGGATTACAAACTTTACTGACCAATAGTGAAGAAAATGATGGAACAATTGGTTTTAATCGGGTTGCTGGTACTGTGCGTAATTTTGCCAAATCCCTTAATTTAGATGATAGTGAACGTTTCAAAATCCCTCATATGGGTTGGAATCAAGTTAAACAAACCCAAAATCATCCATTATGGAATAACATACCAGATAACAGTAGATTTTATTTTGTTCACAGTTATCATGTTGAACCGACTAATAATAATGTTATAGTGGGAACTACTTCTTATGGTAATTTTGATTTTGTTTCTGTAATAGCACAAGACAATGTATTTGCTGTGCAGTTTCATCCGGAAAAAAGTCAAAATGCCGGTTTGACTTTGTTGAATAATTTCTTAGATTGGTAATTATGACTAAAAAATCGGCTATAATTGTTGAGATTTTGCTGATTTAAAAATTAGACTAAATGGTTTTTGAAGACACATATTTATGATACACTTTAAGCTAACATTTGGAAATTTAAGATTTTGGGGGAAAAATGAAATTTTTATTTCAAGCATTAATTCTTGGGTTATGTTACGTTATAACAACAGTATCAGTTTTTGCAGGTGAATGTGCTGTTACGGATGCAGGTACTTTAGAAAGTTGTAAGGATAAAACGGTAAAGACTTCAGGACCAAGGGTAGGGATGTTTGATGTACCAGAATATTTTGCAACTGCTGACCCAAGTTTTACCGGTGGTGAAGGCATACAAGATTATATGAGTGTTGGTGAGGTTAATATTATCCTACATACCAAAGAAGAGGTGCAATGTCCTGAAAATATTGAAGTTATTGGTAATCTAAAACAGTTAGACCTTGGAGATGGAAAAGCTTGGGTAGTTGAAGTTACTGGGTTTAAATGTTTGTAATTACCTGAATAAATTTTTGTGTAAATATCAAATATTTAACTTGTGTAAATATAGCTAATTTAATTAAGAAGTATTATATATTTTTAAAAAATTAAATTTTGGGCTTGACTTTGAACATAGTTACCTTGTAGAATATTGCTATTCGTTTATCTTTACGCCTTTTTAGGTAACATTCTATGAGGTTTTCTGATTTGCGTTTAATATTTTTTAATAATAATTTTTAATTTTTAGAGGAATGAAAACAATGACTAAATTTTTACGTGTTCTACTTGCTGCAACCCTTGCATTACCATTAGCTTTCTTGAGTGTTAGTGCTATAGCTGCTGATGATGCTGCTGCTACTGATGCTGCTGCTACTGAAGCACCTGCTGATGCTGCTGCTACTGACGCTGCCGCTGCTGAATGTACACCATCTGCTGAAGGTGTTGAGCCAGTTGTAACATGTCCTGAAAAAACTGAAGAAGCCACTACTACTGAAGCCCCTGCTGCTAACCCATGTGCTCCTGCAACAGAAGAAGCTAAGTAGTCCAGTTTTGAGTTACTCATGTAACTAGAAACTATTTAGGGGGATAGTCTTTAAAGATTGTCCCCTTTCATGTTATGATTCCTCATTTCCCTCGCAAACGTTTTGGTCAACATTTTTTACAAGATGAACAAACCATTCAACGTATAGTTAACGCAATATCTCCCACCTCTGACCAACATATAGTTGAGGTAGGTCCGGGCAAAGGTGCTTTAACAGAATACCTGCTTAAATATAACTGTCAATTAGATGCGATTGAGTTGGACAACGATCTAGTAAAAATAATTTTAGAAAAGTTTCACTCTTTTAAACAATTGCGTATTCATAACAAGGATATTCTACAGTTTGACATTGGGCGATTAAAACCAGTTCCGTTAAGAATAATCGGTAACTTACCTTATAATATTTCGACTCAATTATTATTTTATCTACTAAGCTATGTAAATATTGTGCAAGACATGACCTTCATGTTACAAAAAGAGGTGGTAAAACGTTTAATTGCCGTTCCGGCTACTTCTGACTATGGACGTTTATCAGTAACTCTACAGTATTATTATCAAATTTATGAATTGTTTGATGTAAAACCGGAGGCTTTTTGGCCTCCTCCTAAAGTTCAATCTAGCATAGTACAATTAATACCCCATTCAACTCCACCGGTTAAAATATTTAATCAACAACATTTTAAGCAAATTGTAACCACAACGTTTTCTAAACGCCGTAAAACATTACGCAATAACTTAAAAAATATCCTTGACGTTGAAACTATACAAAAAATTGGAATTGATCCTCAAGTTAGAGGGGAAACTTTGTCACTTGTAGAATTTGCCGAATTAGCAAATCAATTTACTTTACAAAATTCATAGTTTTTAATCAATAATATGCGTATTTATCATCTTATCTGTTTAACTTTAATCCTAATTTTTCAGTCTGTAAGTGCAGAATTACCTGTTAGAATTAATTCTCAACCATTGCCTAGTCTAGCTCCTATGTTAGAAAGAGTAATGCCAGCAGTAGTTAATATTTCTTCTAGCAGTCGTACTCGTTCTTCTTATAATCCATTGTTTAACGACCCATTTTTTCGCCGTTTTTTTAATATTCCAGAACAACGTAAAGAAAAACAAAGTCGCGGTTCTGGAGTTATTATTGACGCTGAAGCTGGTCATGTAATAACAAATAACCATGTAATTGATAAAGCAGATAAAATATCTATAACTTTACTAAATGGTGAACAGATAAATGCTGAGTTAATAGGAACTGATCCAGAAACCGATATAGCTTTATTGCAAGTTCCACCAGAAAAATTGACTTCTATAACTTTGGCCGATTCTTCCCAATTACGAGTGGGAGACTTTGTGGTTGCAATTGGCAATCCTTTTGGTTTAGGTCAAACAGTAACTTCGGGTATTATCAGTGCCTTGGGACGCAGTGGTTTAGGCATTGAAGGTTATGAGGATTTCATTCAAACTGATGCCTCAATTAATCCGGGTAATTCTGGTGGTGCTTTGGTTAATTTGCATGGTGAACTGATTGGAATTAATACTGCTATTATTGCTCCAGGTGGTGGTAATGTTGGGATTGGGTTTGCTATTCCAAGTAATATGGTTGAACAAGTTGTTAGCCACCTTGTGGAATTTGGAGAAATGCAGCGCGGTCAATTGGGTGTTGTGTTACAAGAGCTAACTCCAAAACTAGCAACGGCATTTGGAATGAGTAATAACAAGGGAGCTGTTATATCCAAAGTTGAACCTGAAACGGCTGCTGATAAAGCCGGTTTAGAATCTGGTGATGTCATTATTGCTATTAACAATAAAACTATCAATTCAGCTACAGATGTTAAAAATCGGATTGGTTTATTACGAATTGGTGAACAGGTAAAAGTTACGGTTATTAGAAAAGGTAAAACATATAATTTTTATGCAGTTATGGCTGATTCTAAAACTGAAGGTGGAACAATAAGCCTGTATTTAAAAGGCACTATTTTAAAAGATAGTAGTGACAGTATTCATATTCAAAAAGTGGTCAAAAATAGCAATGCTTGGAAAATAGGTTTTCGTAAAGGTGATGTTATTATTGGATTTAATCGTAAAGAAATAAAAACTGTGGAAGACTTAACCTATTATTTTGAGCGCTATAACCCTCGTTCAATTCAAATTCGTCGAGATGGTGATATTTTATCAGTTTGGTTGAACTAACCTGCTGAAGCATGAATTATAGAATATTTTGAAGTTCAAAGACTTATCTGTTACAGTAATCAACAAAATATGCACGAAGTATATAGTTTGACTTTCGACTGGAAATCGTGCTTTCAGCTGAGGGTAAAACTGACTAAAAGTCATTCAATCTTAAAATCGTTATCGTTTGGATGTTTGTCATGAGTATCAAGATATTCTTTAATTGGTAGCCAAATAGGTCGGGTTAGATTATTGAGCAAAGCAAAATAACGTAACCCGACATTTTCCATAATACAATTTTGATGAAGTTTTGTCCGATTATGTTTTGCTTAATCAGACCTATGTGGCTGTCTTAAATTATTTATTCAGCTGTGTAAATTTTTACATAATCCAAATAATTATCATACCTATAAGAACGACCCTCAATAACAACATAGAAATCTTCATCTTTCACATAATCCACATTACTTTCCTTGTGAAAAGAGTTTCCATCAATTGATATATCAATTTCTCTTTCACATGTAGAAGCAATTTTATGATGAATTGTGTAGGTGTGCCAATCTCCATCATTGTAATTGGATTCTATTCTTCTTGATTTTGCATCACCAGAAATATCCGCAGAAACTTCATATGGACGATTAGTAAAATCATGATTTCTAGAACCATATATAAGAATAAACGCCTCAGCTCTACCAGTATTTCTACTGCCTAAAAAAGGAGTAGTTTTAATAGATAGCATATTAGTCAACCAATAATTTTGGCTTGACAGAGGCTGCTTTAACCTAAATTCAACCTTAAATTCTTTATCCCAAGGCAATCTAAACTTATTCAGATATGAACCACTATGATAATTTGCATCTCCGTTACTGTCCCAAACATATCCATCTTCAGCTTCAGATATAGACAACTTTTGAGGAATTGGTGATCCAGCAGAACTCCAATCACCACCATTTGGGGTAAAATTATCAAATTGCTCTGTATATTTAAGAGTCATTGGTTTTTGTTTGACAGTAGAACAACTTCCACCTTCAACATCGTCAACAAGAGAACAAGCCTTCGTTGGCCAAGCAATCCCTTCCACATCATCATAGCCAGTTGCAATTTCAGTTTCCGCCGTTATTTGACAGGTATTCACATCTATCACACCAAGAGGTAAGCCATTTTTACCATGTAAACCAAATATTAAGGTATCGTCAGGCAAAGTATCCAAAGCTTCAATTTCTAACGATTGAGTTAGTTCTTCGCAAACGGTGGTGACAGTATTTCCGTCATAAGCTAATAACTTAACTCCGGCATCTGGGTTATTTCGCACATTCTCTACACCAAATAACATAGTTCCGGCTGTATTCCACGTTAAGTCTTCAACTTCACCAGAGTATGTGGCAACCAAATTAGCTTTTCCAGTGGTGGTATCAATAGTGACAAGTCCATCACCAGTTGCCCAACCCCATAAAATACCATCAGGATGGAATGATAAACCATCAATTTCTTTGAAGCCAGTGGAACCAATTTCAGTCAATTGACCGGTAGTTTTATCAACATTGTAGAGATAACCTTGTTTTTTGGTATCTTTTCCAGAAGCAGCAAATAATTCTGTTGTTTGTGGATGAATATCAAGGGCTTCAATATCATGAGCTTTTTTCATTTCTCCGAGAGCTTTAACTTCAAATGTTTCTGGAGTAATGGTTAAGAATTGGGTGTTGTTTAAGCCTTCATCGTGGACACCGTAAAGTTGACAGGTTGGAGTTTTTTCTATAATAGTCCTATCTATGTAATCTAACAAACCTTGCTTAGGACAAAAATATGTCCAAAAATTGTTGTTTCTATTTAGGTTTCCTCCAGCATAATTGCTAGCATTTTTCCAACATTTACCTAAATTTACATCTACATCAACTGATTTATATAATAAACTTTTTCCATCAGAAGCATACATTCTATATTCAGGAAAAGACTCGTATAGTGTATTGGCATAAAAAGCATATCGATCATGCCCATTAAGCGGTTTGTTTTCAGATGAATAATACATTTCGTATTTATCAGATTGGTTTGTGAAATTACCAATTACACATTCTTTTAGCAATTTATAACCATCATCCAAAGTAAATGCCCTCAAAGTGATACTATTGCTAGTGCTACTTATTGAGCCGGATGGATGATTTGGATTCAGAGCATAATGAATTTCACTTGAAGTAGACAAAGTAGATTCGTCTATAACACAAGTTTCAGAAAATACATAGTTATTTGCCATTAAACCCACGACAAGAACACCATGCCACCAAGCTGGTTTTTTACACCCAACTTGACCTTTTTTAAAATTTGCACTATTCTGTCCAACAGAAGTGCGTTTTGGTTGTCGGTTCATTAGTTTATATCCTTAATTTCGACATTAAAAAAACGGTGGACTTGATTGGATTCACTTTGCACGGTTCTTCCACTCAAAATCCACCAAATGGTTTAACTATCTTAAGCTGGCACCTTAAAATAGCACTTCTCCTTCCATCAGCCAATCCAACCAGCCAATGTCTCACACCAACTTGCCAGAAGTTAAAAATGGTGTAAAATTCCATTAATACAAATTACCCAAAGATTTAACATTACAAGAATCAACAACATCATACAATTTAACCACATCCCCAACTTGAGCATGTAAAATTCCATTAACCAAAGTTTTCAAACCAACCAAATGATGAAAACGCACTACCCGATGGCCTTTATTAATAAATTTTTCCCTTTTTGCTTCCAATTGCTGATCATAAAAAGCATGATTTTCATAACCATTGCACTCAAGCACAAGATTCAACTCCTTAACAAAGAAATCAACTTTATACTTACCAATCATATAATTATGATGAAAACTAAATCCAGCAAAAATCTCTTCTAAAACTTGCTGCCACTCAATTTCACCTTTGGTATCCAATTTCGCCAAAGAACTTTGACTACCAAACATTTGCTCTTTCAAACCAATCCCAATCACTGAATCCATCCCCAAAGCAATCGTTCCCACATCCTGCACCGAATACCCATTCATCCGAGAAGCCTTTGAACCCATAGCCCGAATTGTTGCACGGTCTAACCGAATCGGTTCAATTTCATTACGTCTTTTACTCAGATAACTATTCAACGTACTCAAAGGAATATCAAGAAAATTAGTAATATCAGTTTTAATAGCAACCTCATCACCCACCGAACATTTCAAACCAGATTTTCTCATTAACTCAACAATATCTGTATAATTCTTTTGAGCAGTTTGTTGGAGGTTAACTGGTAAACCACAAGCCTCTTTCATAACCGCATACAATGCAGTATCAGCAAGAGCAGCTAGTAAAAGTACACATTTTCTCCCAACGTGCATTTGGTTCTTTTGGAGAGCATTATTCCCAATCGCCATAGCATATGCACGTATTATTGTTGATACAACTGTACTACTATAAACAACAATTTTTCGACCTTGATAAGGACTATTTTTAGCACTAACTTCTACTTGAGTAGTAGCCATGCTAAAATCCTTATCAATGAATGGCTTAACTGTTTTTGGAAGGCCAGTAGTAGCCATGCCCTGTAATGCTCTATGTCTTATTTCTAATAACTTGGCTAAACCACGCTCACTCATAACTGGAGTATCATCATTAAGTACATAAACATCGCATTTAATACCGGGAATAATTTCCACTTGACCATAATGTATAGCTTGTCTTTCTTCCATAATAAAATACCTGTGTAAAAAATATGATTATCAACCAATTTCTTATCACAGTCAACTGACCAATCCACCAAATGGTTTAACTATCTTAAGCTGGCATCTTAAAAATAGCACTTCTCCTTCCATCAGCCAATCTCCACTTGAACCAGAGAAATAATTCAAACTTCGCTTAAAATATTAGCAATTGTAGGTCGGGTTAGCTTATCAAGCGTAGCACGATAACGTAACCCGACATTTACCAAAATTAACGCTTTTGTCGGATTACGTTTTTTTACTGTGCAAAAAAATCTAACCCGACCTACATGACTATCCTTAACTGGCATTAAGTCCCATTTCTGTTACCATTAAGAACCATTAACAATTAAGAAACTTGGCTCTTAACTTGATATACGAAAGAATCTCAATAAATTGACAAAATTGTTTAAAACAAGCAAACTAATTTTTAATTTCTGTTATCATGAAAGCCATTAACAGTAAAAAATTTGGCTCTTAACTTGGTATACGAAAGAATCTCAATAAATTGACAATTTGAAAGATAAAAATAATTATTTAAATAGATAACCACATATTTTTATTGATAATATTTTCTTAAATAAATTTACAACGAATATTGCCATTAAGCATTTTGTCAAAAAACAGAGCATCTTTATGTAGACACCCTTCAAAAAGCGGTTAACAGTTATTTCGGGAATGGAGTGAAACGGATTTCCCGAAACTGATTGTTAAATGTGGGTTTCGGGAAATCCACTGCGTTCCATTCCCGAAACAACTGTTCACAACTTTTGCGTGAATATGAAGGATGTCCTTTTTTATAATTAAATATAAGAATTAAAAAGGTAGGTAAACATGCCAGACTATAAAAAGCTTTTAGAGCTATTGGAAAAAACTGAGCAACTTGAGAAATATGCAGAATCACAAATAGAGCTATATAACGAATCAATTAAACATTCACTTTGTAATACAGACCATGAGCGAGAGCCTTGTAAAATAACGGATAAGGGTGAGCCTTTGTGTAATCAAACTTTGGACGCATCATCTCTTTTGAAAATCGCTATGAATAATTTGGAGGAGGGAATATATATACCAGCTACCAAAGGTTCAAATGCTTTGCCCGGTCAAAATAAGATAATGACTAAATCAAATGAGGAACAAAAACAGTTTGTTTTTGATGCGGTTTTGTTGGCGATTGAAAATTGTGTTAAATGTTTTCCTATGTTTTGTCGTATAAATATTTATCAACAAATTAATAGTCCTTGTTATATGTTATATGCCAAGAAAAAACGTAAAGAATATAACCTTAATTTGCCTCCAGATGAGTTAATTGAAATAACAATTAATAAACGCCTACTTAATCCCTCGGTTTGCTTTCCAAGACCAAATACAAAAGAGACTTTGAAAGCTTTTATCTACCGGCATATTAAAGGTTGCGCCCAAGATAATCTTAAAAAAATGGGAAGTATAAATGACATTGATTCATCAACCATCAGCGATGATAAGTCAACTGAGCTATTAATTATTCTTCAAGATTTATTTGAACAAATTGGTAACGAAATTGATAGTATTTCAAATCCAAATTCAGATATACAAGAACGGATTCAAAAGTTTTTTGCTGCTTTAAAAAGTGGAGAAATTGATCTAATAGAGGATAATGATGAAGAAATTGCCGAAAAATTAGATATAAATAAACGTCAATATATATATTTTCGTGACGAGTATTTTAAATTCATTGTTACATCTCTTATAACTCTTAAAGAACTTGAAGATTTATGCGTTAAGCTGAAAGGAATTTATATTGAACCAAGTAATGAAAATGATTGAAAGTTCTTAAGACCAACTAGTTTTGGAAACCTGTCAGGTCTGATTCAAATATGAGGAAAAACCATTATGAACTACGATACACAAGACATCACAGATATTAAACGTACACAACATTTGGTTTCGCAATTATCTTATTTATCTAAACAAAAAACAGAAGAAGTCGTTCATTTAGTTTCGGATTTAAAAGTTACATATCCAGAAAAAGTGGGTAGTATGACAGCAAAGGTTTCTTTGGAGTCTGATCTTGATCCGAGTTTTAGTTATGAATTAATTATTGATCATTCAGGAAAGGAAGAGCCAAGATTAGTACAGAAGTTTAATAATGAATTAAATGATAAACCTTTGTATTTTTCTGAAGATGATAAGGAAAATTTTATTAGTTTTTCTGAAGGTATGACAGTTCTTAAAAAAAAAGTAAAAAGGCAATTTTATCAGTCAATAGATGGGCTTGAGTCTATACTAGACAAGCCAAAACCTTCACTATTATCACGGTTTACTACATTTTTATGGGAATGGAGAGTTGGAATGTCTTTCGCAACTTCATTATTAGTAGTATCTATAACTTTAGTGTATATAATACCAGACGAACCGGAACCAATAGTGAGAGGTTTATCTGCTTCACAAGAGTTGGTAGTTTCTTATCCACAAGTAACAGCACAGGCTTTACAAGTTGATTTAACCAAGCTTGGTTTTGTTGCTACTGTGAAACCAGTTGATAAAGGTTGGATGGTTGAAGTGGTTGATTTATCTATTGGTGATACAGATGCTTTGTTTGTTTTGTTGGATGAATATGGATTGGAATTGCCATCGCCGGGTGATAGAAGTTTAAGAATTTTGGTTATGGTGAAGAGTGGTAATTAAGGTTGAACTTTTATGCCTCAGTACTTAATATAATTGCAAATTACACTATACATTTCCACCGATTTAATTGGTGGCTATTTTATAAATTTAAATCT
>JAUCGN010000336.1 GCA_030378125.1 Thiotrichales bacterium HSG1
TCAAGCCCGCACCATTCGTATTCCAGTACACATGATAGAGACGATTAATAAACTTAATCGTATTTCACGTAAAATATTGCAAGAAAAAGGTTGTGATCCAACTCCAGAAGAATTGGCAGAAAGAATGGAAATGACGGAAGAGAAAGTGCGTAAAGTATTGAAAATTGCGAAAGAACCTATTTCCATGGAAACTCCGATTGGGGATGATGATGATTCTCATTTGGGAGATTTTATTGAAGACACCAGCATTCAAGCTCCGTTAGATTCTGCAACTTTTGAGGGATTACGGCGTGCAACTCAAGATATGTTATTGGGTTTGACACCGCGTGAAGCTAAAGTATTACGGATGAGATTTGGAATTGATATGAATACCGATCATACTTTAGAGGAAGTTGGTAAACAATTTGATGTTACTCGTGAACGAATTCGGCAGATTGAAGCAAAAGCATTGCGTAAACTGAGACATCCAAGTTTTTCTGAACAACTAAGGAGTTTTTTGGATTAACTAAAATAACTTAATTAAAGTAGGAAAGGTTGAGTAGGCAAGATTATTAATCTGATATTGAAAATTAGATATTTCATTTGTTATAGTATTGAACTATTAATTATTTAAGGAATGAGAACTAAATACCCCCCCCAAATTGTTAAACTAAATCTTTCAGTTTTTTAAGATTCTGGAAGTTTAATTATTCCTTTTAAGTAGGTTCTTTAAGTCTATGTTAGAATTTATCACTCCCAATTGGCCAGCCCCACCACAAGTTAGAGCCTATACCACTACTCGCAAAGGTGGTTGTAGTCAGCCCCCTTATGGTAGTTTTAATCTAGCAACCCACGTTGGTGATAATATTGAAAATGTTACTAAGAATCGGGTCGCTCTGCAGAAAGCTTTAACAATACCCTCCAAACCAATATGGTTAGAACAAACACATAGCACTAAAACTATAACTGCCACTTCAAACAATATAAATTGTCAAGCTGACGCAAGTTATACTGACAAGATTGAACAAGTCTGTGTGATTTTGACCGCAGACTGTATGCCAATATTAATTTGTAATCAAGCCGGGACTGAAGTTGCCGCAGTACATGCTGGTTGGCGAGGATTAGCAGATGGAATATTGGAAAAAACTTTACAACATTTTAGTTCTGAGGTTTTTGTTTGGCTAGGACCAACTATTGGAATGCAAGCCTTTGAAGTTGGAGAAGAAGTTTACACAGCTTTTACTGACTTTTTACCTCAAGCTAATGAATCATTTGTATCAACTGACGCTGATCATTGGTTAGCAAATTTATATTTACTTGCTCGCCAACGTTTGATTAATCAAGGAGTTACCAAAATATTTGGTGGTAAATTCTGTACTTATTCAGAATCAGAGCTTTTCTATTCCTACCGACGTGATAAAATTACTGGTAGAATGGCAAGTTTAATTTGGCTAGAAAACTTTTAGTTGTAATTACATATATTAAGGTTAAATATATATTTTATATAACAATTAACACATTTTAGAAAAAATCTTGACCGAGAATATATTGATGATAGAAAAAATTCGTAATAAATTTCGTAGTTGGCTTAGAAGTAAGTTACCTCTTATTATTGTAACAACATTATTGCTAACATTTTCAATAATTTTCTTTTGGCAAAGAATTGTTATCGTAATCAGTTCTGGTGAAGCTGGAGTTAAATACCTACTATTATTTGATGGTACTATCACCGATTATGTGTATTCTGAAGGTATATATATAATTTTTCCTTGGGATACAATGTATATATACGATGTTAGGATTCAAACAACATTACATGATTTTGAAGTATTAACCAATCGTGGTTTACCTATTAAACTACAGTTAGCTATTCGTTTTCGTCCAGAGTATGAAATGTTAGGTATGTTACATCAACAAGTTGGACCTGGTTATGTGCAAACTATTATTATTTCTGAAATAGAATCAATCTTGCGTAAAAAACTTGGTCATCTTAATCCAGAAGATATTTATGTTAATAAAGACAATGTTTTAACAGCAGTTATTGTTAAAGCTTTGGACGAACTTGGACAAAAA
>JAUCGN010000337.1 GCA_030378125.1 Thiotrichales bacterium HSG1
GTGAACGACTTATCAAAACCAACAAATATTGGAGGTTATACAAAAGAAGGCCAAACAGTAACTCGGAAAAATTGGAAAAAATAGAAGAAACATTTTCTAAGGGAAAGATATAATAAATAGGTACTGACAAGTGTGAATGGGGCAAACTGATTTCTTGAAAAACTGCTCCAGCTTGTTCTAAGTCCTTGATAGATTTGTTTAAAGCTTCACTTACTTCAGTATCTAAATTTTCATTAAAATATTCTTTTATCAGACCAATTTTTAAACCTTTGATATTATTATTTAAATTGGCAGTATGATCTGGTAGTTCTCGTTGCATGGAAGTAGAATCACGTTTGTCAAAACCACTCATTACATTAAGCAACAATGCAGCATCCTCGGCATTATGAGTAATTGGTCCTCCTTGATCTAAACTGGAAGCAAAAGCAATCATTCCATAACGTGAAACTGCACCATAAGTAGGTTTTAGACCGATTACCCCACATAATGCTGAAGGTTGTCGAATTGAACCACCCGTGTCTGTACCAGTAGCAATTGGAACTAAACCAGCTGCCACCGCAGCAACTGAACCACCTGATGAACCTCCGGGTACCGTGTTCATATTCCAAGGGTTTTTCACTGAGCCATAAAAACTGGTTTCATTTGAAGAACCCATAGCAAATTCATCCATATTGGTTTTACCCAACATGACCATGCCAGCAGCCTTACATTTAGCAACCACTGTAGCATCATAAGGAGCAATGAAATTATCCAACATTTTAGAACCACAAGAAGTTCTAACTCCATTGGTACAGAATAAGTCTTTGTGAGCCAATGGAATCCCAGTTAAAATATCCGCTTCACCATTTGCTATACGTTTATCTGCCGCCTTTGCTTCCGCCAATGCAATATCTTCAGTGACAGTAATAAAACTGTTTAATTTATTATCGTACTTGGCGATCCGATCTAAAAAATATTGAGTTAATTCAACGCTAGAATATTCACGTTGACGTAATCCTAAAGAGAGTTCTGTGAGGGTTTTGGTGTGCATATATTTTTATTCAATGACCTGTGGGACTAGATATAAACCATTTTTTGTTTGGGGGGGCAATGGCTTGAAAATGTTCACGTTGATTGTTTTCTGATACAATGTCTTCACGTAATCTTGCTACAGCATCAAGTGGATGTGCCATAGGAACAATATCAGTAGTATCAACGCTATTCATCTGTTCCACAAAATCTAAAATATCAGACAATTGTTTGGTATAAATAGAAATTTCAGATTCAGTTAATTCAATTCTAGCTAAATTGGCAATTTTTTCCACTTCTTTTCTTGGTAATGACATGATAATAAACCTTTTATTTTAATTTAAAATTATGTTGTCATCCAAATAACAGCCCGGATCAGCAGCCCAAAAATCTTTGCTTAGTTGATAGGCTCTAACTCTGGTATTACCGTTACAAATATTTTGGTAATGACACTCTTTGCAACGACCTTTAAGGGGACGTGGGGATTGTTTTAAGCCAGCCATTAAGTCATCTGAAGTATCAACCCAAATTCTAGAAAAAGATCGTTGTTTGACATTTCCTAACGAATAATTCCACCAAAAAGTATCCGGATGAACTTGACCCAAATTATCAATATTTGCTACGTTCACTCCAGACGAGTTACCACCCCATTGAATTAATTTTTGCCGTAAATGTTCCACTTTATCAGGAAAATGCTGTTTGGCCCAGGTCAGTAAGTATACCCCATCCGCATCATTATTACCAGTGACAAATTCCCGTGATTTACCAGTCTGCAAACTTTTTAAACCAATATCAAATAAAGTGTTCATTGCTTGTCTAGTCATTTTATGAAAGACATCATCTTTCCTATTTTTATTACCACGCCCTGCATAATTCAGATGAGATAGGTAAAACTTGTCAATGTTTTCAGTCTCCATTAGCTGTAACATTTGAGGAAACTCAGCTTCATTATCTTGAGTTAAGGTAAATCTCATACCTATTTTAATTCCATGCTGTTTACATAAACGTAAAGCTTTTAGAGATTTATCAAATGCTCCCGGTTG
>JAUCGN010000338.1 GCA_030378125.1 Thiotrichales bacterium HSG1
TACTCACGCGAAGAATGGATTCCCAACGAGTTTGGAGGACGTGAAAACTTAGAAGCCATTGAATTTATGCGTGAATTGAATACTGTTGCTCATGCCGAACATCCGGGTGCATTAATTATGGCTGAGGAATCGACTTCATGGCCTCAAGTTACCCGACCAGCTGATGGTGGTGGACTTGGTTTCAGTATTAAATGGAATATGGGTTGGATGAATGATACTTTGGAATATATGACCAAGGAACCAGTTCATCGTAAATACCATCAAGATAAGTTAACTTTCAGCATGTTGTATGCCTTTACGGAAAACTTTTTATTACCATTTTCGCATGATGAAGTGGTGCATGGCAAAGGTTCCATGTTAAATAAAATGCAAGGTGATGAATGGCAACAATTTGCTAATTTACGCTTACTTTACACTTACATGTTCACTCATCCGGGTAAAAAATTACTGTTTATGGGGACTGAGTTTGGACAAGGAATTGAGTGGAATAGTGCTAATACTTTAGACTGGTACGTATTGGAATATGAGTTTCATAAGGGTTTACAACTACTGGTTAAAGACTTAAACAAGTTGTATCATAATTCTGAGGCTTTATACAAGTATGAGTTTGAATGGCAAGGATTTGAATGGATTGATTGTCATGATTCGGAACAATCGGTATTAGTTTATCTGCGTAAAAGTGATGATGCTGAAGTTGTTGTGGTGGTCAACTTTACTCCAGTGCCTCGACATAATTATCGAATTGGAGTGCCGACTGCTGGAACCTATGAAGAAATTATCAATTCTGACGCTGGTTGCTATGGTGGAAGTAACGTGGGTAATGGTGCAATGTCATTGGAAACCGAAGAAACGACTTGGATGGAACGGCCTCATTCCATGTTGATAACCGTGCCGCCATTGGCTGGTGTAGTTCTGCAGTTAATCAAAAAACCTGAAGTGGATGAACCCAAGGAAATTGCTACAGAAATTGTTGTTGAAGATGTAGTTCCAAACCCAACCTCTTCGCGTAAAAAGCGTTCTAAAAAACGTGGTAAGAGGTAATTTTTGTGATAAAACGTTTCATTTGGCTACTATTCGCTATTTTATTTTATCAATCTGGACTTGCCTTTACTATTTTAATTATGGAACCAAAAGAATTTGCTGGTGGTTTTCAATGGGTGTGGGCATTGTTGTTTCCGATATTTTTGCCAGCATTTTTTATTATAAACAAACATTTAGGCTGTGCAACTGGTGCTTGTCAGGAAGGAGTATGTTCCACTAAAAATAATGACTTTCCTACCATGCCGGGGTAATGGTTATGAACATGTTTACATTTGAAGGAAATTATTCAAAATCATACTAACATTGAGTAGGGGCAGTCCTTTATGGTTGCCCTTAACACTTGATATTATAAATATACTTTGTACAGGACATTTTTTTATAATTTACAAGATTAAAGGATTTTCGGGATAAAATATTTGTAAATCATTGAGTATACAAAATCTTGATTCTGACAAAAAAATATCCTGCACAAAGATAAATATATCAATTTTTTTCCAACTAACTAGCTTCACCAATACTATTGAACCATTTGACTTAATTTAAGTTAAAAATATCTTTTCCAATCATTTTAATACCCTTTCGCCACCTGTTTTTCAACTCACCCAACAACCCAATGGCAAGTTTATCTAGCTCACCGATTATTAAATTATAAGATTGAAGTAGGTGAAAAATTATTTGCTCCAGTAATTAAAAAGACTACAAACATTTGTAATATATTAAGTAAGGACAAACACATGTTAATCAAAACAATTATTATAATTTTAATATTATTTTTTAGCGGTGAATCTATTTCTAAACCAGAAAAATCTGAATTACAAGAAGAACTTAAATTTCTACAGGCTGAGTTAATAACGGTGAAAACAGCTTCTGGTGTTGAAGAAACTCTGCTTGATGCACCAGCTACAATGGTTGTTATCACCGCAGAAGAGATTAAACAACGTGGTTATAGTGATCTGGCTGAAGTTATTATGGACCTATCCGGTTTTGATGTAACCATAGCCAATGGCAC
>JAUCGN010000339.1 GCA_030378125.1 Thiotrichales bacterium HSG1
ACTAACTCTGGTGCTTTACTTTGATACATGTTATCACAACCCGATTTAAAAAGAGTTCTTGATCAAAACCGGACCGAGTATGGTGACTTAAATGAATAACAATTTGATTAGGTAATTGGTATTCTGCATTTTTATTCAATTGAATTTGAATTAGCTGGTTTGTAAAATTTAAAGTAGCTTGCAAACCATGTTTTACTGCTGCTTTATCACGTTTTAAAACCAGATTAATTTCTAAACCTTGCTTATAATAATCATCCACCACCAAACCATCATCCGAATTTATAGCCAATGAAATGGTAATCATTCCTCCAATTACAGCAGAAGCCGGAAAGAGAATTATTAACCACACAAATGGTTCACGATACCAAGGTTTTTTGTTCATATTAAACCTACCCCATTAAGTGTTTTAAAATTTTTTGATAAATAATAGATAGTTGTTCAAGTTCTTTAATATTAACACATTCATCTATCTTATGGATAGTAGCATTTATTGGCCCAATTTCAAGTACTTTTGCTCCAGTTGGTGCAATAAAACGCCCGTCTGAAGTTCCTCCACTAGTTGACAAAACAGCTTCATACCCACACACGGTTTGAATTGCTTTTTGAACGGCTGTTACTAACATATCAGGTTGAGTTAAAAATGGGGGACCAGAATGTCGCCAGTCAAGAGTATAATCAACATCACCTAATAATTCTACAATTCGTTCTTGTAATTGAAGATGATTAACTTGAGTGCTGTAACGAAAATTAAAAATGATTTCTAAATCACCGGGAATAACGTTATCGGCTCCAGTACCGGCATTAATGTTAGTTATTTGCAAACTGGTTGGTGGAAAAAATTCATTGCCCTGATCCCATTCGACTTGACATAATTTTTGTAAAATAGGAGCAAATTTGTGAATTGGATTATCAGCCTTATGTGGATAAGCAACATGGCCTTGCATACCATGAATGATTAAATTAGCATTTAAGGAACCACGCCGCCCATTTTTGATAGAATCACATAATTTTTCCTCACTGGATGGTTCACCAACTAAACACCAGTCAATCTGTTTACCTTGTTCCTGTAAATATTTGATAACCTTAACAGTACCATCAACAGCCGGTCCTTCTTCATCACTGGTTAATAAAAAAGCAATTGAACCTTTATGATGTGGATGGTTAGTTACAAATTGTTCGCAAGCCGTTACCATCGCTGCGATGCTACCCTTCATATCAGCCGCACCACGCCCATATAAAAAACCATCATGTATTGTGGATTTAAACGGTGGAAATCGCCATTTATCTTCGGGACCGGTAGGGACAACATCCGTATGACCAGCAAATACAAATAATGGAGCGGCATCACCATGAACAGCCCATAAGTTTTCCACTTCTCCAAAACGTAAAGATTCAACTTTGAAACCTATGTTTTGCAAGTTTTTAGCAATTAACTCTTGGCATCCACAATCTTTAGGGGTAACAGAAGGACGATTGATAAGTTCGATAGCTAAATCTATAGTTTTTGACATTTTCATGTTGTCTGTGTAACTCAAAGTGATTAAAAAGGAATACTGGTTGAATGGGGAGGACTGCATCTCAAATTAGCTAACAATGCGAATTAAGAGTTAAAAAAATATATTTAAAATAAGATAATTGGTAGTCCTAAACAAAGTAGTGTTGGTATAAAATTAAGCAATATTAGCATTATAATGATGAATAAAGTACCAACACGTATTCTATAAGTATTTTCTGTACCTGTTATTTTACGGCTATTTTTAGGAAAAGGGTTTTCTGCCAGTTTTTCTATTGCAATAATTATCTTTTTGATGAAAACTTTCGGTAATTTTTTAATTTCTTTTTGAGTTGAGTGTTTCCATTCTATATTATATAAAGCCATCTTTTTCAAGGGATTTTATTAGTTCTTGATGTGATATTGTAGGCTCATTTTTTCTTTCAGAAATAGTAACTAAATCTGCTATATCTTCCATTAATTCTTGAAAACCAGATATAGATATAACTACTGATTTTTTCTGTCCTTTCTCATCAGTAATATATTCTGGATG
>JAUCGN010000340.1 GCA_030378125.1 Thiotrichales bacterium HSG1
AATGGATTTTATCAGTTCAGATGGCATGGGTATCACCGAGTCATGTCGTGAATATTTGCAGCCATTAATTTTAGGTGAAGATTATCCGCCTTATGTCAATGGTTTACCTCAATATGTGATATTAAATAATATTGCCGTTCCTAAAAAATTGTCAACTACTTATGAGTTGAAGTAGAATAGGCAGTTTTAAAATATATCAGTGATAAACCTTCCAGAGTTTTGAAGATTTGGAAGGTTTTTTTGAGGATATCTTTGTTTAGGAATGTGCATGAAATAAATTATATATTATGAATTAAAACCTGTCGGTTTGATCATATTAAAATGCTGAAATGGAAGATACCATAAATATTTTTTCTACCATTTGTAGAGAGTTGTCTTGACTTTTTTTAACCACTCTGTAAAATCTTCATCAATCGAAACCTCTTTTTTGCCCCGAAAAAAATGACAAGATTTATATTTATAACTGGTGGAGTTGTATCATCATTAGGTAAAGGTATATCCTCTGCTTCTCTAGCAGCCGTACTTGAAGCTCGTAAACTAAACGTCACCTTGTTAAAACTTGACCCATATATAAACGTTGATCCGGGTACCATGAGTCCCTTTCAACATGGCGAAGTGTTCGTTACCGATGATGGGGCAGAAACTGATTTGGATCTTGGTCATTACGAACGTTTTGTACGCACCACAATGGGCCAACAAAATAACTTTACCACCGGTCGCATTTACGAAAATGTAATTCGCAAAGAACGCAAAGGTGATTACTTAGGAGCTACAGTTCAAGTTATTCCCCACATTACTGACGAAATAAAACGTTGTCTGCTAGAAGGAGCTGGCGATGCTGATGTGGCAATGGTGGAAATAGGCGGAACTGTTGGAGACATAGAATCTTTACCATTTTTAGAAGCAATTAGGCAACTTGGTGGTGATTTAGGCCACGAAAGAGCCTTATTTATCCATCTGACTTTAATTCCTTATATCCCCTCTGCCCAAGAACTAAAAACTAAACCTACTCAACATTCTGTTAAAGAGCTACGTTCCATAGGTATTCAACCAGATATTTTACTTTGTCGCTCCAGCCAACCATTGCCTGATGGTGACCGTAAAAAAATTTCTCTGTTCACTAGTGTAGAAGAAAAAGCTGTAATCTCAGTGCTTGATGCCGACTCCATTTATCGTGTACCATTGCTATTGCATCAGCAAAATTTAGATAAAATTGTTTGTGAAAAACTTAAATTAGATACACCAACAGCTGATTTATCTGAGTGGGAAAATGTTATAACAGCTATAGATAACTCCACTAATGGTCAAGTTAATATTGCAATGGTAGGGAAATATGTAGATTTAACCGATGCTTATAAATCTCTGACTGAGGCACTGGTCCATGCTGGTATTCATACTCATACCAAAGTAAATATTGTTTACATAGATTCGGAAGAGATAGAAAAGCAAGGCATTGCTTGTTTACAAAAAATTGACGCAATTTTAATTCCAGGTGGATTTGGAAAACGTGGTATTGAAGGTAAAATAACTGCGGCTAGATTTGCTAGGGAAAACAATGTACCCTATTTAGGAATTTGTTTGGGGATGCAAGTAGCCGTGATAGAATTTGCTAGAACAATTGGTTTAGAAAAAGCCCATAGCACTGAATTTGCCCCTGGGACTCCTAATCCGATCATTGGTTTAATTACCGAATGGATGGCTGAAAATGGTAATATGGAACAACGTCATGCCAATGTTGATAAAGGTGGAACTATGCGATTGGGTGGTCAAGTTTGCCATTTGATGAGTGGTAGTAAGACTCAAAAACTATATGGTAAAGAGGTAATTAGGGAAAGACACCGCCATCGTTATGAATTTAATAATAATTACATGAGTATGTTACGACAAGCTGGGCTTGTCTTTGCGGGTATGTCGGCGGATGGTAACTTGGTAGAGGTTATTGAAAATGGTCATCATCCTTGGTTTATTGGTTGTCAATTTCACCCTGAGTTTACTTCAACTCCAAGGGATGGGCATCCTTTATTTTCCGGTTTT
>JAUCGN010000341.1 GCA_030378125.1 Thiotrichales bacterium HSG1
TACTATAAGCTGTTTAGATTGACTCCAACAGCTTTCCAATGTACCCGATATTATAGTCTGGGACGATGGTTCCGAAGATGATTCATTTGCACAGATTATAAATTGGGCCCAACAGCATTATTTTCCTAGTAATATTGGTATTTTTTCCCGACCACTCTTTACTAATCATAGAACAAAATATTCCTTTGTATTGATTCAAACTGGAGCCAACTTAGGTTTTGCTGGTGGTAATAATGTTGGAGTCCGTTACGCATTACTTACTAGACGTTATAAATATTTGTGGCTATTGAACAATGATATTGCTGTGGATTCTAAAGCATTAACTAATCTTTATAAGTATGCTATTAACCATCCTAATATGGCTTTATTAGGAAGTACAGTAATTGATTATTATCAACGAGATACAATACAATGTGCAGGTGGTTGTCGTTACTTTCCCATATTCACAGTTTTTAAACCAATGTTAGCCGGTCAATCGGTTGATAAAATTGAACAATATCAGATTAAGTTTGATTATGTATATGGAGCTGCAATGTTTTTTCAGGTAAATGCAATGCGAAAAGTGGGATTATTGAATGAAGAATATTTTCTGTTTTATGAAGAACTAGACTATTGTAAAAGATTAAAAAAACAAGGTTATACAATTGGTTGGTGTCGAGATAGTTTAGTATATCACAAGGGCAGTGCAACCATTGGTAATGTATCAAAAGACGATGTAGATAAACTGAGCCAAGCCAATTACTACGAGAATCTAAGTACACTCAAATATACCGCTAATTTTCATCGTTATTTATTGCCACTGGTATTGATAAGCAGGTTTTTAGGCAAGAGTTTGGTCTTGATTAAACGGCGAGACTTTTATCTATTTAAACCTTTGTTTATGGCATATAGAGATTTTATTTTCAAATAATTCCAAATACCTATGTTTAGAACTTATTGTTTTAAACTCAATGTCTCGAATAATTTTAAAGCTCGTGATACTGCCTGATCCATATTATAATATTGATATTCAGCTAGTCTTCCGGCAAACAATACTTGTTTCTTCATTTTATCCGCTTCCAATTTGTAGTATTGGTATAATTCCTTGTGTTCATCCTTGGGAATTGGATAGTAGGGAATATTTTTATCAATTACATAAGGTTGCGGATATTCTTCTATGTATGTGCTGCCATTAACATGTTGACCGGTTAAATGCTTAAATTCGGTGGTACGAGTATAATCGTATTCATTCGGATAATTAACAGTTGCCACTGATTGCAATCGTTCTTGTTCACTATGAATAAATTTAAAATCGAGACTTCGATAGGGCAATTCTTTATGGATATAACCAAAAAATTCATCAATACGACCGGTAAAGATCAATTTTTTACATTGAACTTCATTAGCAATTTCTTTATAAGTAGTGTTTAATAACAGTTTGATATTGCGATTATTGAGAAGGTTTTGAAATAAAGCAGTATAACCATGTTTTGGCATACCTTGATAAATATCTTGAAAATAACGATCATCACGACTAGTATAAATTGGAACTCTTGAAGTAACCATTGGGGATAGTTCTTCTGGTTTTAAATTCCACTGTTTGATGGTATAGTTGTGAAACACATTGTCATAAATATAGTCAGCCAAAAACTTTAACTGTTTACCTTCAGCAGTTTCACGAATTTTTAAAATTGGTACTTTCAAATTCAAACCATATTGGGCAATCAGTTGTTTAACTAGTTCATCAGCATAATTTGGTGGAAATAATGCGTAAATAGAGTTAAGATTGAATGGCAACGGTACTTGTTTACCATCAACTACCCCTAAAACTCGATGATAATAACTACGCCATTCAGTAAATTGTCCCAAATAATCCCACACATGTTTGGCATTAGTGTGAAAAATATGTGGCCCATATTTATGTACTAATACCCCATGTTCATCATAGTAATCATAGGCATTACCAGCAATATGATTACGTTGTTCCACTAATAATACTTTCTGTTTAAGTTGAGTAGCAATCCTTTCTGCTAATACGCTACCAGTAAAA
>JAUCGN010000039.1 GCA_030378125.1 Thiotrichales bacterium HSG1
AGGATATATACATGGATAAGGTACATTTCGCTGTTGATGGACGACTTATTTCTCTCATTGGATTCTTTTCTATAGTTTTTTTGGATGATCCATATTATAATATTCTTGTCAATGCGTAAGTCCTAATGTATTAAACAAATAATTAACACAATCATGAATCTAAAATACATTACCCTAATTGTTACTATTATATTTGTATCTCCTTTGCTGGCAGACACAGATGAAATCGCAACAGCACATATTAAGAAAATTACTGGCAATGTTGCTGAATCTTTTATGGATCGTTATTACATTAACAATGGCTGGGAAAAATTACGGCGTGAAGTTGGAGTTAATGGTATTGATGGTTTGTATGTACGGCGTGATAAAAATGGAGTGATTCGCAAAGTATTGGCTTCTGAAAGTAAAGCCGGCAATTCACAACTTGGTATGACTAATTGTGGCAAGCAGATGACTCATCAATGGATTATTTGCAAACTAAATGAAAGTATTAAGAAAAATGATAAGAAATTATCTGGTATTCCACGATATAGTGAAGAATCATTGAAATTATTTAGAGAATCAAAAGATACTAAGATTGTTTTAAATTATGTAGAAAAGGATATTTATCTTCGTAGATTGTTACAATCCAAGATAAATGATGGAATTTTAACTGTTAAAATAACTGAATTGCATGAAAATAATGGTGAAATTTATAGAAAGAAAATAGATGGCCGTCATCAAGTAGAAAATAAACCGCTTCTCAAAACAACTGGTGAATACAAGGTTAATCTTAAATCTTCACCTGCATCTGGTTATGAAAAAACACTTTATAAAGAATATTTTACAAGTATTCAAACTGAGTTTGAGAATAAGGGTGTTACTCATAAAGATGCAACAAAAATAACTAAAAATTTGCAAAATGCGTATAAAAATAATGTGATTTCAAATAATGTGGAAGAGCATAGGTTTTTGAAGCAGGAGTATAAAAATGTAGAGTCATTTAAGCATATAGCAGAACAAGCAAAACTTATTAAGTTGATAAAAAATGGTAAAAATTTGAGTAAGCAATCGAAGTTAATTATTAAGCAGAAATTGGCAGATTTGCGTTATCGGGTTAATCAAAAGAATAATTTTTTACCTCCAAAAATTCGGCAGGCTGCTAATGCTGCTGCAATTGCTACTTTATTTTCTGCTACTGCACATGGTTGGCAGGTGTATCAAGGTGAGGAAAGTTTGTTAGAAGCAGCTAAGGCTATTGGTAGAGATGGTGGGTTGGCAGCTAGTTCTTTGATTGTCAGTGATGCTATTTTGCAGAGAGTTAATGGAAAGTTGGTAATCACTGCTCATTTGCCATCACAGCAAGCAAAGTTGATGGGGGTTAAGATGGGAGTTGCGACTTTTGTGTTTGATGAGGCTATGCAAATATATGCATTGGCACAGGGTGAAATTAATCAGCAGGAGTTTTTGACAAGTACTGGTGAGTCGGTGGTTAAGTCGGGGCTTTCTGGGGTTGCTTCGTATGGTACGGTATTATTGGGAGCAACGCCGGGTGGACTTGTTATGATGGGGGTTGGTATTGGGGCGTATATTGTTGTTAATACGACAATGGAATATATTGGGCAGTTGAATAAGGCACAGTATTTAACTTTGGCGGATGTTTTAGGTCATTTGCCTTCTGGGATATTGAATCGGGTAACGTTGCTTGAGCCGGAATCTTTTTCTGGATTACCGACTTTGTTGGATGCAGAGCCGTTATCTGATCGTTCAACAATTTTAGAACCTGAAACTTTGCAACCGAATTGGTAAGTAAAGGTTTTTATGTTAAAATAACGTATTTAATGAATAAATTTTAAGGAGTTTAAATAATGATTCAAAATAAGTTACACCGTCTTTTTTGGTTGGTAATTTTGTTGTTGATTCATCCAGTTATTATGGCAGGTGATTGGGATGATTTGCATAATGACTTAGAAAAAGATTTTTTAGAGTATGTGGATAAAACTAAGATTGATGAAGCAACCAAGAAAAAGCATACTGAATTAACAGAGCGTCTTTGTAAAATTCACGAGCAAGGAGCTAAAAGTAATAAGGTATTTGAAATTATGCGTTATTACGATCAATTTGATCCAGAACCGGATATTAAGTTAGATTTAGTTCTGACACGATTGTGGTTTGATGCTTTAAAGGGATGGTATATTGCAAGTAATACGTTAATTTCCAATCTATTGTTAATAGATGATGAATGGAGTAAAGAACATCAAAAAACAGAGGATTACTTTGTAAATAACCTTCCAAAGAAATTTGAAAATCTTGAATATTATTCAGAGAAATTTTTTCAAAAAATTTTTCAAAATATGAGAGATTCAATTGATAACTATACTATTCTATATTGTGATAATTTATTAAAGAAATCAGGGAAAAGATATTTTAACATTCTTAATTTTAAATTGTTAGATGACCACGATCCAATTACCAAACATGTATCTTGGTTAAAAAAAGTATTGGATAAAAAATTCTCAGAACATAAGGGTATAATAGATAATTTTCCAGATGTTTGGCTAAATGTTCTGATGGAATATGTTTATTTTCAAGAAAAATTTACCAAAACGCAAAAAAAATTAGAACAATTGCTCAATTTTTATAATAACCAGAAAAATAGTGAGCCAAAAGCACTCGAATATTTAAGGAGGTTAAAAAATGCTCAATTGTCCGCATATAAAAAACAAGATAAATCATTAAGATGGTTTTTGTTTTCAGGACCAGTTTTGTTTTATACTGCTTATAGAGATTTTCAATACGATACAGCAGATAATTTAATTTGGTTTGATGATAAAAATGCTATGCGTAATGCAGCAATGCAACTTTCAAAATTAACTCCATTTATTCCATATTTAAATGAATATACATTAAAATGGCTAATGGAAGTTCAAAGAAAGTTTAAAGACAAATTTGGAGAGAAGGAATATGCGGATATTGTTACGGAATCTAAGTTGTTGCCGAATAACTGGGCAGATGTATTTAAAAAATTGACTCCGCCTTGAGAATATATGGTTTATCTAGTGACTTTTTTAACATAATGCACTGATTAAATAGCAAATTTTAATATTTGTCAGTGCATAAATCCCAAGGAGTTTAAATAATGATTCAAAGTAGATTGTATCGTATTTTTTGGCTGGTAATTTTGTTGTTGATTCATCCGGTTATTATGGCAGATGATTGGAAGGATTTACATAATGATTTAGATAATGATTTTTTAGAGTATGTGGATAAAGCTAAGATTGATGAGGCAACCAAGAAAAAGCATACTGAATTAACAGAGCGTCTTTGTAAAATTCACGAGCAAGGAGCTAAAAGTAATAAGGTATTTGAAGTTATGAGTTACTATGAGCAATTTGATCCAGAGCCGGATATTAAGTTAGATTTAGTCCTGACAAAATTATGGTTTGATGGTTTAAAAGGCTGGTATATTTCGAGTAAAATGTTATCTGATAATTTGAAATTATCATTAAATGATGCCAGTTGGAATTTTGCTGATGAACTAAGTAATTCTTATTCCATTTTTTATTGTAATGGTTTACTGAAAAAATTAGAAAAAAAGTATTTTAACATTCTTAATTTTAGACTGTTAGATAAACATGATCTAATTACAAAATATGTATCTTGGTTAAAAAAACTGGAAGATACTAATAAAGATTTAATTAATGCGTATAATATTGATTTTTCTAAAGATTCTGGAGCTGTAGTGTATGCTTATAGTAACGTGTTACCAAATATTTTTCCTGATGTTTGGCTCAATTCACTTATGGAATATGCTGATTTTCAAAAAGAATTTAATAAAACACAGAAAAAATTAGAACAATTAATTATTTTTTATAATAACCAAAAAAACAGTGACCCAAAATCACTTGAATATTTAAGAAAATTAAAAAATATACGAATGTCAGAGCATAGAAAACAGGATGATACCTTAAGATATTATTTATTGTCCCATAAATGGTTAAAAACCTCCGTCTTCCAGACGGAAAAAGACTTCAGTCAAAATTTATATAAAAATCGTGCGAAGCACACCACGCTTTTTACTTTAGTCGGCGGTTTAATCCGTTGAAAAGAGACTTCCAGTCTAAATTTTTGAATCTACCGCTCTTCTAGGCGGTAGTGGTTCAATTTCTCGACCTGTTGTATATTACACTAATTACAGGTATTCACAATATAGTGAAGCAAATAGCTTAGTTTGGTTTGATGATAAAGATGCCATGCATAATGCAGCAATACAGCTTTCAAAATTAACTCCATTTATTCCATATTTAGACGAAGATACAGTAAAATATGTGATGAAAACTCAAAGAATATTTAAAGACAAATTTGGAGAGAAGGAATACACAGATATTGTTACGGAATCTAAGTTGTTACCGAATAACTGGGCAAATGTATTTAAAAAACTGACTCCGCCTTGAGAATATATGGCTTATCTAATTACTTTTAACACAATGCACTGGCTGTAAATTTATATTTATCAGTGCATAAATCCCAAGGAGTTTAAATAATGATTCAAAATAAGTTACACCGTATTTTTTTGCTGGTAATTTTGTTGTTAATTCATCCAGTTATTATGGCAGATGATTGGAGAGATTTGCATAATGATTTAGATAAGGAGTTTTTAGAGTATGTGGATAAAGCTAAGATTGATGAAGCAACCAAGAAAAAACATACTGAATTAACAGAGCGTCTTTGTAAAATTCACGAGCAAGGAGCTAAAAGTAATAAGGTATTTGAAATCATGCGTTATTATGAGCAATTTGATCCAGAACCTGATGTTAAGTTAGATTTAGTCCTGACACAATTGTGGTTTGATGCTTTAAAGGGATGGTATATTGCGAGCAATGTTTTATTTGACAATTTAGAGAAAAATTGGATATTGGAAAGAAGATATAAAAGAAAAGGAGATAAGTACTTTGTAGATAAACTTCCAGAAGAACACTTCACTGTTTCTTATTGTGTTAGCTTATTAAAAAAATCAGGAAAAAAATATTTTAATATAAGAAATTTTAAAGTGTTGGATAAACATAATCCAATAATAAAATATGCATCTTGGTTGAACAAAGCAACTACCCCTTTTGTTTACGAAACAATTGACCTAGGTGATACACAGATAGTACTTAAAACACTCAAGGAGTTATTTCCCGATACTTTCCCTGACGTTTGGCTCAATGTACTTATGGAATATATCGATTTTCAAAAAGAATTTACTAAAATACAGAAAAAATTAGATCAATTACTCAGTTTTTACAAAAAACAAAAGAATAGTGAACCAAAAGCATTAGAATACTTAAGAAGGTTAAAAAATTCTCAACTATCTGAATATAAAAAACAAGATGGATTATTAAGATATTTTTTATTTTCAGCACCGACTTTGTATTATAGTCTTTACAGATATTGTCAATACAAAGAAGCAGATAGTCTGATTTGGTTTGATGATAAAAGTTCTATGCGTAATGCAGCAATACAACTTTCAAAATTAACCCCATTTATTCCATATTTGGATGAAGATACAGTGAAAGAGATAATGGAAACTCAAAGAAAGTTCAAGGACAAATTTGGAGAGAAGGAATATGCGGATATTGTTACGGAATCTAAGTTGTTGCCGAATAACTGGGCAGAGGTATTTAAAAAATTGACTCCGCCTTGAGAATATATGGTTTATCTAGTGACTTTTTAACATAATGCACTGGCTGTAAATTATATTTGTCGGTACATAATTTTCAAGGAGTTTAAATAATGATTCAAAGTAGATTATACCGTATTTATTTGATGGTAATTTTGTTGCTAATTCATCCGGTTATTATGGCAGATGATTGGATTGATTTGCATAATGATTTAGAAAAAAATTTTTTAGAGTATGTGGATACAGCTAAGATTGATGAAGCAACCAAGAAAAAGCATACTGAATTAACAGAACGTCTTTGTAAAATTCACGAGCAAGGAGCTAAAAGTAATAAGGTATTTGAAATCATGCGTTATTACGATCAATTTGACCCAGAGCCGGATATTAAGTTAGATTTAGTTCTGACAAAATTGTGGTTTGATGCTTTAAAGGGATGGTATATTGCGAGTGGTATTTTGCTTGGCAATGTATTATTGGCAATAGATGATGAATGGAGTGAAGAACATCAGAATACAGAAGATTACCTTGTGGATAAGCTTATTTATGATTATTATACTATTTTGTATTGTGATAGTTTACTAGAAAAATCAGGAAAAAAGTATTTTAACATTCTCAATTTTAGACTGTTAGATAAACATGATCCAATTACAAAATATGTGTCTTGGTTAAAAAGAGTGAACATTGCTAATAATAGAATACCTGATAATTATAATGATACAAAAATGGCAGTAAGAACGTACGCTGCGAGACATGGAGAGGCGAAGCCGAAGTCGAGTAGTCCGCGACTAGGTGAGAGTTCTTAAATTTGAAGAAATAGTTAAGCGGAGCGCATTTCTTGAAATTTTGAACAAGCTCAGCGTTAAGTCATGGGGGAGTCGGTGGGACGGAGCTGCTTCAGTGCGGAGTCGCCCGATGAGACCGGACGTGTCGGGGCAAGTATAACATGTTTCGCTGAAAAATTGATTAGTACACGGGACATGGACGTTCCGGGGACATTATGAAATTTCTGCGAAACTCCTTGAAGTTGCTCTTATACCTGACAGGTTTCAAAGCCTATCAGGTCTTTTGGTCAAAATATTCAATAATTAATTTTCTGATACTTATCTCAATTTAACCGGACCATGCCAAGCTCCTAATTCCACATTAGTAACTTGCCCAGCATAAATCAAAACACAATCATCAGGAACTCGTTCATCAAGTACCAGTGGTAAATCAACTTTACCATTAATTTGAACTTGTTCGGAATCATTAAACTGTTGTACAACTGTTGAATTAACATGTACTCCAGCCACATCAGCATCAATTGTACTTTGTAAAGCAGTAGCCCGCCGCACTAAGCAGTCACCAGAATAAATTGGCATTTCAGTAATACGCTGTAAACCATCGACAGCTTTATTTTCCAAAACAGTAGGAATTTGCCAACCAGTAGAATTATTAGGTTTTTTGCTTCCAACTAAAGCCTGTAACTCATCTCGAACTTGCTCAGAAGAAGTATAATCAAAATTATCTATTTCAAACAGATTACCTAACACTCGTAACACTTTCCAAGCTGGCCTAGTACCACCAGTTGGGTTAACTACACCAACGAAACTTTGCCATTGACCTTCGGCATTAACATAAGTACCACTAGTTTCGGTAAACAAGGAAATTGGCAAAATTACATCAGCATAGTTTTCTATCGCTTCGGTTTTATAGGCTGTTAATGAAACTACAAAATCAGCTTGTTCTAAACTTGCCAATGAACTGTTACAACTATCCAATTCTGGTTCTAGCCCTAGCAATATATAGGCTTTCAAATCTTGAGACAACATGGCATTGGCATCTAAACCAACTTCAGAAATTGATTCTCCACCAGCTTGACGATGTGGCACAACTCCAGCTAACCATGCTCCAACAGTATTATTGGCTTCTGGTAAGTAACCAAATTTAGCCCCACTTAATTTAGCAATGGTGGCCGCCAAAGCTCGCACCGTAGAAAACTGTGGATGGGAAATAGCTAAATTACCTAGCAAAACTGTTCGTTGTTTACCAGTTTGTAAAGTTTTTGCTATTGCTTGTTGTTCAGCATTTACCTCAACGTTAGCTAATAGCTTTCGCATAGCCATAGGAATCAATTGATTACCTAATAGAGCTTTCGCAATTCCGGCCAAATTTTCCACCCAAGCATTTGGGGCTATAATCATTTTAGCAGTAAGCGGAAAATTAAACTCATAATCAATTGGATTAAAAACAGCTATTTTAGCTCCAGACTTGCGTAATCTATGATTGAGAATTGGTTGTTCTTTGCGTAAATGTGAACCTATCAACAAGGCAGCATCACTGGTTTCTAAATCGGTAATAGTTTGACCCAAATAAGGAAATAGTGGAGTTTGCTCTTGATCGCTAAAATCAATCTGTCTTAACCGATGGTCAATATTATTGCTACCAATACCACGCATTAGTTTTTGCAATAAAAATAACTCTTCTATTGTAGCCGTTGGTGATGCTAAAGTTCCAATAGACTCTTTCGCAATCGGTTTAAGATTATCAATTGCATAAGCTAAAGCAACATCCCAATGTACCTTTTGCCAAGTTCCATCTTTTTTAATCATGGGACTGGTAACTCGATCTTCAGCAGTCAAACCTTCATAGCTAAACCGATCTCGATCCGAAATCCAAACTTCATTAATCGCTTCATTTTCTTTTGGAACTACTCGCAAAACTTGATCACGCCGAGTATGGACTGAGAGATTAGAACCAACTGAATCATGCGGAGCAATGGTGGAATGTTGTTGCATTTCCCAAGCTCGGGCTGAAAATCTAAATGGTTTAGAAGTCAAAGCACCAACTGGACAAACATCGATCATATTACCAGAAAGTTCTGAAGTAACATTCTGCTCAACATAAGTTCCAATTGTCATGTGTTCGCCTCGTCCCGGAGCACCCATTTCTGGAACTCCACTTATCTCTTGGCTAAATCGCACACAACGAGTACAATGAATACAACGAGTCATTTCTGTCGCAATCAGTGGTCCTAAATTTTTACTGATAACAACCCGTTTATCTTCTCGATAATTAGAACTATCATTACCATAGCCAACTGCAACATCTTGCAATTCGCACTCACCACCTTGATCACAAACTGGACAATCTAAAGGGTGGTTAATTAACAAAAACTCCATCACCGCTTTTTGAGCAACAAGTGCTTTAGTTGAGCGGGTAAAAACCTTCATGCCATCCATTATCGGAGTGGCACAAGCGGGCATTGGTTTAGGGGCTTTTTCTACTTCAACCAAACACATCCGGCAACTAGCAGCTATTGAAAGTTTTTTATGATAACAAAAACGAGGAACGTCTATTCCATTAGCTTCTGTCACTTCAATTAGCTTTTGACCGGCTTGGGCTTGATAAGGTTTGCCATCTATTTCAATCGTTACCATTATTTTTTATTTATGGTGAATACCATTTCTCGAAGTGAAAAGAATGACAGTTCTTAAACTGCCGAACTCGTAAATACGGAGGATATATAAGTTTTTATCCAAAACAGGAGTTCAAAATTTATTCAATTTCCAAATAATCGACTAATTCTTAATTGTATTCTATCAACTTAACTTTGAACTATCAAATATAGGCAAATAGTTTACAGTAAACAGACAACTAATCGCAAGTGAAATGGTTATATTCCTTGTTTTTAATTAACATCACACCTTAACTAGCCACAAATGGTACATATGGATAAAAGTATTTGGTAATTGCTCTTCAACAAATTCCCAGTATTTCAATTGTGATGGATGTAGATGTTTAGGGATAGTGTCTTTTAATTTTTCTACATTTTCAGTCACGGTCTCATTAGCTACCATACCCACAAAACGTAATCCTAATTTATCCAGTGCAGTTTGAATTTTAGGCAAAGTAAATCGATGTTCTTGTACATGAAATAATAAATCTCTACATTGAGGTAAATTATAGAAATCACTCCATTTTGTGACCGATTTAATTTCTTGATATTCATCGTTTAACACTTGCCGGCGAAAATCTCTTATTTCCCCATCTTTACCAGTCAATCCTAGTTCAGCAATTTTAGCACGAGCCTTAACAACATCTCTCCGAGCAGCCTCACTGTATAAGCCAACATACATCAAACCACCATCATGTAATACATCCACCAGAGCCTGCCAGCCTTGCATCGGATCATGCATATGATGTAAAACTCCAGCACATTCAATAATATGAAATTTTTTATTAAGCTGTCCAACGTTCAACAAGTCACCCTGTTTAAAATCAATATTAGTAACATTATTATCTCTGGCCATCCTTATTCCATAAGCCAAACTAGCACCGCTTATATCAACCGCAATAATTTTATTATTGGATTGTGAAGTAGCAGTTGAAATAGGATGTTGACCAGTACCAGCCCCAGCAACCAATATATCTAATTTAGAATTTAAAAATTCAGGCAGGGTAAAATTGTATTGTTTTAACTGTTCTTTGTATCTTGAACGACCGGTAGCAATAAACCAACGTGGGTAAGGGTGTTCTTCGTACTGAGCTTTAACCTTTTGGGAAATCTCATCAGAAATAATCCCTAATTGTGGTAGATTAGCTTTTATTTCATTCTCAATTTGAGTGTTTACCAAAGTACGTTTCAAGACTAAATAAAAACTTGGTTCCCAAACGTTCTTATCTTTTGCCAATAATTCTTCCCTGCAACTTAATTCAGATAATTGGTTATACAAAGCATATAACAGTAACTTAAACTCCAAATCTGCCAGATTTTCTTGCTTAATATTAGTGATAATATCCTGCTCAAGTTGTTCTAGTATTTTCGATTCTTCTGGAGATACATAAAATACATAATCATTGTTAAAACAAGCGTGTGCTAATCCAGTACAAAAAATTTTTATTTCTGCTAAATCACCTATGTCAGCTATCGAATTTGGATAAGCCAACAATATTTGCTTCCTGACATTAGTAAGTAATGTTTCAGTATCAATATTAGTATTAATGCTTTTAAATAATAAATCTAAAAACATTTGATCCAAAAGTATTTCACGCTTAGATTTAAATAAATTATCATTATTTTCAATCTGTTGTAGTGAATCTGCTTTAGCCTTGAGTTGACTTCTAGCCAATGGAACTGCTTCGGTAAATAACAAGGGATTTTGTAGACATTTAAACAGTTCATTAGCAATAACTGGTTCAAAGGATGACAAACCACTTTTTTGCAAAATATGTAAAAATTGCCTTTTCAATTCAATATCTTTATGCCGTAATAAAATTGCATTTACTATAGCTTCTAGGGCCTTAGGATAATTATCCATTTCAAAGTAGGCAACAGCCAAACCAGCATAAGCATTATCGGAACGATTATCCAGTTTTAACGCATGTTGAAAGGCTTCTAACGCCTCAGCATAACGCTTTTTCTTTAATAATTTTTCACCTCGTTGTAGCTTAGTTAAAATAATTTTTTCTATATTTTTCATAATTTTTTTGTAGCGAATGGATAAAATTCATCATCTAAAATTTCAGGAATTGTGTAAGGACAACTGGTGGGAAAAATATCTTTTACTAATTTAGTTTCCTTCACTGCTAAGCTAACAGCATCTTCATAAGAATCATTGATTACAATAGATAATTTAGATTTAAGTCCAGGTGATTTACGCAACCTTCTTTTAAGCCGTAAACGTTGTTCAATTATCGTCGCTCTCCAACTTCTACCATCAAATTCCTGCCAACGCTCAGATAGTTGTTGATACTGAAATTGCCATTTCAACAAATATGCTAGTAAGATTATTAATCTACTTTCCAATTCATTAGTTTCCGCTTTGCCCATATCAGACAATTCCTTTAGCAAATTAACAATATCTAGTTTACTAAATTGTCCAGCTTGCAA
>JAUCGN010000342.1 GCA_030378125.1 Thiotrichales bacterium HSG1
GCAATTCTCTTTCTTATAAAAATCAAACATTATGGTTACGTTTGGATCAAGCCAAATTACGTAGTATAAATTCCAAAAATATTGCTACCGAAAGTTATATAATTCGGAAAAAATATGGGGAGCCAGGAATTATATTACCATTTAATGATCATTATAGTCTTTTGACTGGTAAGAGACAGGCAATCGTTGAAAAAAATCAGGCTTGGCTACAATCACATAGCACTTTATTTAACAAAATTATTCAACATCATCGTGAGTTTAAATACGCAAAAATTCCAGATTTAGATTGTGATGCAGCATTATATCAAAATGGTTTTTTATCAACTCAAGAACAACAATTATGTAAACAATTTCATAAAGTTGATATAGAAGGTAAAATAAATCTTGTAAGTCAATTTGAAAGTATTGATATGCGTAAACAGGCTAGTCGTTTATTATGTCGTAACTATCCAGATGATTTGCCACCAATGTTAACTGGGGATTTTAGTGAATACATACTACAAGTTAACTCAAAAAATAATCCATTGCGAGACTATAAAAATGGTAAACGTACTACTCCAAAAGATGCATTGGCACAAATAGATAAACTGGTTAATGCTGCAAATTTAGATGAACAGCAAATTGAATTATTAGATGAGTTGGAAGGTTATTTAAAAAAAATTTAGGTATATTTTTTACCTCAAAATTAGTTTATGTTCGTCATTTGTCTAAAAAGTAATTATGAAACAGTACGCAATGGTAGCAGACGAATGAATCAATGCTAAGAGTGTAATCATAATTTTTCGGTAGTCCTAAATAAAGTACTGATGGCTTCAAAAAACCTTTCATATTTCAAATGCCTGACGGTTTTACCACTACCTATTTTAGGACTACCAAAGATTTTAATAGTTTAATCATGTTTTATCTTTTAATCCGTACAGCAATATTGTCTGTCGAGTTTTGTTTATAATTGACATTTTACCTAAAATTGCTTATACTATCATTACTTAGAGAATGGATAATCTTGTCCAGATAATTCCATTATTTCACTAGTTAAATTTCTTTATTCCATTTGCCTGTTCAAAACTAGTTTAGAGCCATTATAAAATACACACTATATTTTGTTCTTAATTCTATAATGATGCTTTATAGCATTTCTCAATTAGTTTTAAAATATAGTCGTACACCATCTGCTAAGAAAACACTACTGCCTTTAAAATTGTTAGTATAATTTAAGTTAGGAAAAGGGGGGATTGGCCATGTTATTTTCTAAACACATACTCAAATTTTATAAATTTTTCTTGATCTTACCAACTATGTATGATGTTACTTATCAAAAAAAAATATTTAAACGATGGATTTGGTATTTTATATTTGGATGGATGACTATATGGTATGGTGGAACTGTACAAGCCTCTCAAATTTGCCCTAATATAACTTATGGGTACTACAACACAAGCCAACCTGCTGTATATAGTAATTGTAAAATAAATGGTTCTAGAACATTTGGGTTACGAATGGATGCAGGAAGTGTAAAAGAATTTATGGATCCAATTTCCAATGTTACCCCATCAGTTACTCTTACTTTGGATACTGGTAGTTATAAAACCGTCAATGTTACCGATAAGGGGACAGGATACGCTGGAGATTGTACTGAGGTTCCACATGGCAGTGGCTCATGGTCTGCAACAGCAGTGTCTAATCATGTTTATTGTTATGTATTAGAAGGTTCACTAGGTGTCACTGCAACAAGAGCAACATGGACTGGGAGTTCTTTTAGTAATGCTTTATTTACTTTTGGAGGAACTGTACCCACTAACTCCGCTCCCATAATCACCCAAGGCTCTTCTATCAGTTTTGATACTCCAGAAGACGCTCCCAAATCATTTACTTTAAATGCCACTGATGCCGAAGATAATATTCAAATGTGGAGCATTTATACCAACCCAGATTATGGAAGTCTTAGTGGTGTAAGTGGTGGCGGTACATCTAAAGTAATTACCTATACTCCAACAGCTAATTGGAATGGTACAGATAGTTTT
>JAUCGN010000343.1 GCA_030378125.1 Thiotrichales bacterium HSG1
TAATGATTTGAGATACCAAATGTGAGCAACTGGGCTGGCTAAATCAATATGTCCCATACGTTCACGACGTACTTTGGCCTGAGTTACTTCGACTCCACATTTTTCACATACCACACCTCTATGTTTAAGACGTTTATATTTGCCGCACAAACATTCGTAATCTCTAGTAGGGCCGAATATTTTGGCACAGAATAAACCATCGCGTTCTGGTCGACAAGTACGATAATTAATAGTTTCTGGTTTTTTTACTTCACCATAAGACCAAGAACGAATTTTTTCCGGCGATGCAAGACCAATACAGATTTTATCAAAATCATCTATTTGACCTTGGGTGTTCAACAAATTTAGTAAGTCTTTCATGTAGATTATCGGGGGATTTAATTGTGGATTGTTGTGAATTTAAAATAAATTCAACAGGATTTTAGTATATGAAAAAATGTCTTAATATGTAATTCTATTTTTTACTGGAATTCACTTCACAGGTGATTCTAGCATATTTTTTATTATTATGGTAGTTGCTCAGGGCGACCGCATTAAAATTATAATCCAAACACGAGTTGAGCATCAGTAATTATCACTCCAAGTAGCCTTACGACTTTTCTTAGCAAGACTGCCGGAAGTAATAGTGTCAAGGTCAAAAATCCCCATACAAATATGCCTAATACTAGTCATAATAGCAGGTGAATTACCTTTAATGTATTAGTATCTTCTCTAAAAATGACATCAAGTCACCAATGTAATTTATATACCCCAATATTCTCGTACTGCTTTTGCAAATAATTTTACATTAGCAGGTATTGAACATATAAAGTAGCGTTTTTATTGAGTTTACATTGACCTAACAGTTCAACCGTTCCGATGCTGGTTAAACCTTCCCAATGTTCAATTTTATGAATAGTTTCCAAATGGCTAGTAATCCAATAACTTCTGGTTTCTACACGCCTATGCACCTACCATATGTAATGGTTATACTTTGATAATTTTTTGGAAGTTATTAGTATCCATAACTTTCTGCTTTTTAACAAGTTTTAATGTGATATTCCTGTCCTAAAATATTAAAAATATTTTTTGTTATTCAAATTTAGTGGATGGTGTATTGGGGTAATTTGAGTTTGATGTAAGGAGGTAGATGTAATTGGAGGTATATGCTTGAATAAGTTATGGCTATTTTTCTTTAATTAATTGATGAACAATATTTTTTTATAATCTTGATTCATATGGTAAAAGTTGTCCTGCATAAAGTTGTGTCTAATAAAATAATAAAAAAAATGAATCTATCAATCTTTCCCATAAAAAACCTTGATTAACTGAATTTAAGGCAATAAGTGGGTGTTCCAAAATTATTTTATTTTCCATGGTAATTTTTAGTTTACCATAGTTTTTCCCCTTCATTACTGGAGCTATAATATATGGTTTGGTAGATACTGTTGCCCTTAACTTATCATATTGACCTTTAGGTATAGTTACATACAGAGCATCCGCTAAACCTAATTGAAATTGCTTTTTATCTCCTTTCCAAACTTTTACAAAATCTAAAGGTTGAAAGGCCTTATAAACATGGAAAGTTTCAAAAAAACGAAATCCATAATCAAGTATTATTTCACTTTCACGGGTTCTAACCTTATCGTTTTTAGTCCCCATAATAATAGAAATCAGTCGCATCTTACCACGTTTAGCAGATGAAACTAAGCAATAACCAGCTTTCTCAGTATAACCAGTTTTCATTCCATCTACACTGGAATCTCTTTGCAATAAACGATTTCGGTTAGGTTGAGTTATATTATTGTAAGTTAACTCTTTTTCCGAGTACCAGTGGTAATATTTTGGAAAATTACGAATCAATAATTGGGAAAGAGTTACTAAATCCTGAACTGTAGTATAGTGTTGTTTGTCTGGATTAGAAGAGAAAGCAAATAGGAAAAACTCTCATAAATGTAGTATTTGTCACAAAATATTTTCTAGTGAACAGGGTTTAAAAATTCATAACGGAAAGATGCATGATAAGGGGGAAAA
>JAUCGN010000344.1 GCA_030378125.1 Thiotrichales bacterium HSG1
TATGCTGGAGCGCAATGGACAGCTTCCATATAGTCATCAAAATACTTAGCCCCCTCAGTGAAATAAGCCAAATCTTTATGTGGTAATTGGGCTAAATGCTGTTCCATATCTTTCTTTGCCAAACTGATAAAATAACGTCCCATCACATTGCCAATTCCACGACTACCTGAGTGTAGCATGACCCAGACATCTTGATTTTCATCCAAACAGACTTCAATAAAATGATTACCACCGCCAAGACTACCAAGTTGTTGTGTCCAAGTTCGATATATGTTTTTCATCATCTTGATAAGAGCCGGGTGTTTGGGTAAAATCTGTTCTTCCAGCACTTTATTTAGAGCAATAATAGTTGAATTCTTTGCTTTAATTGACTTGTGCATAGCAAATCCAACTGGCACCGCTTCTTCAATTGCCAACCTCACTTTTTTTAGATTATCCGGCAAGTCTTTAGCTTTGATGGATAAGCGAGTTGCATTCATTCCGCATCCAATATCAACCCCAACTGCGGCTGGAATAATAGCTCCTTTAGTCGGAATAACCGAACCAATGGTTGCACCAATTCCCATATGTACATCTGGCATCGCTGCAATATGATTGTGGATAAATGGCATTTTTGAAATATTTGCCAACTGATCCAAAGCATGAGATTCAACAGTTTGAGTATAAATCTTAACTGGAACTTTACCTTTATTTAAAATTAATCCAATAGGCATATATAAATCCTCACTATAAAAAAAGCCCTGACCAACGATTGTCGGCCAAGGCTTAAATTTATGAGGATAATGTTTTTTTGGAAAGCTAAAACTTTAATCCTCATTAAGAAAACACGAGATATATTTTCCTCATGGAAGACAATCGTCTCCCAATCAAGGAAGACTGTATTATATTAGTTGATCAGTTAGCTGTTGCATAAAATATCTCGGGTTAAAATTCCATATAAATTCAAAAGTGGGGAAGATTTTACTCTTTAATAAAATAATGTCAAGTTTTTAAGTTTCACTGGGTGTTGATTAAATAAAATGTATTGGTAATCCTGAATAAAGTAGTGTTATATAAAATATTGATTTAAATAATTTTTAATTGTACAAAACAATTTTTTGTCAGAATCAAGGTTCTCAGGATTTAAGGATTAACAGGATTTTTTACACCAATGATTTATAAATATTTTTTCCTGAAAATCCTATAATTCTGTAAATCCTGATTCTAACAATTAAATTTGTTTTTTAAAGTCCCAACGAAACATATTTTGGAGTAGCACGAGACTTCAAATCAGCAATTACATTTTCTACTTCAGATTTAGAAACTGTACTTCCATGCACTCGAACTGGTGTATTTGTACCAGCAGTCATATACAACATATCTCCTTGTCCCAATAAATCTTCTGCACCAATTTGACCCAAAATAGTGCGTGATTCACTTTTATTGGTAACTTTGAAAGCCATACGAGTTGGTATATTAGTTTTTACCAAGCCAGTGATCACATTTACCGTTGGATATTGAGTTGCCAAGACAATATGAATACCAACAGCTCTGGCTTTTCTGGTTAAATTAGTGATGGATTTTTCTACTTGTGTTTCTACATCAGTAATCATTAATTCGGATAATTCATTGATAATTATTACAATATTATATAAAGATTCAGTATCTTTGTCTAAATTATCGGCCCCACCCTGCAACAATAAAGCCTGATTATAATCATCAATTCCACGCACTCCCATGCTAGACATTAACCTATATCTACGTTCCATTTCCTGTTCACACCAAATTAAAATATTTGGCACTTGTTGAACATCAGAGATGATCGGAGTTAACAAATGAGGTAAGGCATCATATATGGCTAAATCATTGCTGTCATTATCTATCAGTAATAGGCGTAATGCTTCTGGAGCAGATTTATAAAGCAAGCTAAGAATAAAAGCATTGATTGTAGTCTTCTTTTCTAACTTATCACTACCCGCTATTAAAATATGAGGAATTCTAGTCAAATCAATAATGACAGGATG
>JAUCGN010000345.1 GCA_030378125.1 Thiotrichales bacterium HSG1
TGAAAAAAACACCTTCCCAACTACCTGATACTATTGGTTTAGCTCCTGAGACTTTGGTTACCAGTGATTCACCAGAGGTAATGCAAATTACTCCACTACGTTATATAACTTCCGAGGCTGCTCCAACAATTATAAATCCCTTAATTCAACCTAAAGGCCGGATTATTAGTTTACCAATGTTGAATGTGATCGGAATTGTTACCACTCCTCAACGGTTAGCACGAGTTAATAAACTATTAAAAATAATTGATGCTGATCCATTTTTACATCGTGGAATGCGCTTATTTAGACTAATTAATTCTAAAGCAGCTGACGTTCAAACGGAACTGGAAAAAATTCTGAAAGCAGTCTCTGGTAATGCTGATTCTACTTATCAAGTTATTGCATTGGAACGGATTAATGCTATTTTAGTTATCGCTCCACCCAATAGTGGTTTTGGTGAAGTAGCTTTATGGGTTGGAATCCTTGATGAACGCAGTGAGGAAAGTGGTGAACAAATTTTTATTTATAAAGTTAAAAACTTAGAAGCAGAAAAGTTAGCTTCAACTCTATCTAATGTTTTCAAAATTGAGGACAAAAAAGAAGCTGAAGATATAGAAAAACAAAAACATAATGAAGCTCAAGGTGAAGATAAAAAACCAGAACCATTACCTGTAATTGGAGGTAAAATAGCTGTTTCTGCTGAACTAAAAGTTACTATTGTAGCCGATGAAAGTACTAATAGTCTGTTGATACGGGCTAATCCACGTGATTACCGACAGTTATTGGAAACTATCTATGCTTTGGACCAAGTTCCTAAAGAGGTGATGGTTAATGTTGTTATTGCTGAAGTAACTCTAACTGAAGCCAATAAATTTGGAATTGATTGGAAATATATCTTTGGTAGTGATGGTTCTGATTATGTAAAATTGTCTGGAAATGCAACTGAATCATTTAGTGGACTAATATTTAATAGAACAATTGGAAATTTAACCGCAATGTTAAATGCAATGGCTTCCACTAATGATGTTAGTATTTTATCGCGTCCATCTTTGTTAGTACGAAATAATGAAGAGGCTTCTATTAATATAGGTTCTAATGAACCATATCTTGGTTCTTATGATGAAGTTCCTACTGGTAGTGTTAATAATTATGCTACTCGTAGAAGTGTACAATATAAAGATGTTGGAATTACTGTTAAAGTTACACCAAGAATTAATGATAATGGGATTATTAATTTGGAAATATTTCAAGAGTTATCCCAAGTTGGACCTGGAGAAGCGGATATGAAATCGTTTTTACAACGAAAAATAGAAACTTCAGTAGTAGTAAGAGATGGTAGTGCAATTGTTATTGGTGGGATGATTGAATCACATATTGATAGGAGTAAAAACGGTATACCCGGATTAATGAATGTTCCTATACTTGGAAGTAGTGTATTTTCTTCTAATAATAGAAAAAATAAAAGAATTGAATTAGTTCTTATAATAGTACCAGAAATAGTGAATCCAGAGGCTGATAATAGACCTATAATTCGAGAATTTAAACAAAGTATGGATTTAGTATCAAAATTGTTAACTAGTGAATATCTTTTTGTGGAAGAACCAGTTTCAGTTAAAAAACCAGTTCCAGTGGCAACACCTAATAAGGATGATAAAATATAGGTTGGTATATATCCTGCACTGAGAATTAATAGTTAAATTAAATATTTAGGAGTAAATTATGTTAAGTTTAAATAAGGGTTTTACCCTAATTGAGTTATTGATTGTAATGGCTATTCTTGGTATGTTAGCCGCTTTAGTGGGGCCAAGTTTATTTGGTAAAGTTGGTGAAGGTAGAAAAAATGCTGCTGCTACCCAAATGTCTAGTTTAGAAGTAGCATTGGACACTTACAGATTGGATATGTTTAAGTATCCTAAAAAGTTGGATGCACTAGTAAAAAATGACTCGAGTAATTCTAAATGGCAAGGTCCCTACATGAAAAAAGGTATTCCAAAAGACCCTTGGGGTAATGAAT
>JAUCGN010000346.1 GCA_030378125.1 Thiotrichales bacterium HSG1
GTTCAATTAAAATTGGGGCGATAATCATTTCCGAACGGGATTTTTCGGTGTTGCTTGCTAGTGCTAATGGTACGTTATAATTCAATATTTCTGTTAATAATGGTGGACAAGATAAAGGTTTAATATTTTCAAATAATGCAGTTTTTTCAACTATGGTTAAATTGAAGGTTTTTACTATTGTTGATAAGGAGAATTGGCTGTATGGCATATTTTCTAGTAATTTTCAAATCAATTAATTTAAACAACTACGAGCAGTTTTAATAGCCGTTCTCATACATTCATGTGTGCTACCAATTGTTAATTTATAAATTACATCCTTTAAAAAAGACGAAAACCCAGATTTTTGCCATTTTTGTTTTGCAAGTTGTTGTAACTTAGTTTCAGTGATTGTATCTTGTACCATTTCCCAAGTATCAATGTCTTCAAATAATTCTTGAGGATTGTTCTTATTTTGCAAGAAAGAATTAGCATTAAAAGCATTTATGGCAGATATTTCAAAAATATTTTCAATACCGAATTCAGACTTAACATAAGATTTAACTTGTTCAGAATTTAAAGAATTTTTATCTTTGCGTCTATCTATTTTATTGACCAGCACGAATAAATTGTCTTTCCCACGTAAATCAATAATTTTTTGTACTTCTTTTTTAACCTCTTCTTCTGCTTTTGTATGTAAATTTGTGTAATCTAAAATAAATAACACCACAGAACTATTTTGAATTTGGGTTATTACTGTTTCTGCCAATTTATGATTATCGCCGGCTTCATTGGGTCCAGGTGTATCAACAATAATCAGATTACTTTGTTGTAATGAGGAAAAAATGGAGGATTGGCAAGGCGTTTCAATACGAGGCAAATGGAATATATTCCAATCATAGTTGGGAATAAGTTTAGTTGCTAAACGGATGATATGGTTTACTTTTTCTAAATAATTTTGAATATCTGAATGACCAATAACTTGTGAGTTAATAGACATACCTTGTGCTAATTCAGTAACTAAATCTTTTAAATGTAAATATTCTTCCGTTTGTTTATAAGCCCACTCAATACCTTGTTGTTCAATTGCCTGTGTTATTTGTTGAGTTAAACCAGTCAAAATTTCAACTGTTTGATTGGGAATTTGTAATTTAGGTTCTGTCAACTGATTATTAATAACTATTTCTGTTGGTAAAGTAGTCATAGCAAAACTATGGCTTGGAACTAATTCTTGTCCGACTATCGCATTAATAATAGTTGATTTTCCAGCTTTCATAGGTGCAACAACGGTCATGCGTAATTCTAATTTTTTGACCAATTCTTGTTGTTGGGTTATCTGTTGTTGGCAATTTTCAGTATGATTTATTTTGCTTAAAAAAACTTTGGAACTTTCTAATAAATCAATAGTTTCTTGTTGTAAATTAGGGATGTCTAAGGCTAACATTTTTTCTAAATATATCCCCATTGTTTGAATTGTGTTTGTAATTGAGGCTCATTTTTAAATACTTGATAATAAATAAATTCTGGTGCTAAATCTACACCATTTGGCCAAACAATAGTTTCAAGTTCTACATCTACTTTTAGTTGGGAAAATATCGTTTTTTCTTTTAATGGTTCAAATACTTTGCCTATTAAAACATGTTTCAAGTCAGCAATTCCTTTTTTACCATTATTAAATAATACTTCTATCTTGTAATCTGATAGATATTTGGCTTCAGTTATAAATAACATGATTACTCCAATGGTTCTATTGGTTTTGGCATTTCTTGTTGTTTACATAAATCCCAGTTTTCAAGTAATTCATCTTTATGTAATTCATACCATTCTAATACATGACGTAATGCTCTTTTAGGAAATTTTCCCTCAACTACTCCTGTCTTTATATCTACAGTAATTTTATATTCACCATATTTAGCGTGAAAATGTGGTGGGGAATGGTCATTCCAATACATAGCAATAATAATTCCTAAAAATCTACTTATTGTCGGCATCTTTTATCTCAATTTGTTGT
>JAUCGN010000347.1 GCA_030378125.1 Thiotrichales bacterium HSG1
TTCAATACTGAACGTAAACAAGCAGCTAGTGAGGCAATGACAGCCTTGGTTGGACGTATTGGAAAATTACCCATTGCTCGCACCAAAGCATTTTTTTATGAAAAAGAGAATTTTCAACATGATAGCGGTGAGTTTTTAACAATTGTTATTAATTCTGATGCTTGTAAATCTTGTGGTTTATGCATTGAAGTATGTGAACCGGAAGCATTGATTGCTGTACCCCAAACTATTCCAGATAACAGTTTATGGCGATTGTGGGAACAGCTACCTGACACTGCTGGAAAGAGTATAGAAAATGCTAGTAAACAATTTGGTTCTTTGCCAGCTATCTTATTGTCTCGGCATTGTCAGTTAGCAATTGCTGGTGGAGATAATGCTGAAATTGGTTCTGGGGAAAAGTTGGCGGTGCGATTGGTAATGGCTGTCATGGAGTTTCACAGACAACCTTTAGTTTCTGATTTTATTAAAAATATAACTGAATTGGATACGAAAATAACTGCTGAAATTCAAAATAATCTTGCTAATGTATTTCCTAGTGATGATTTAGAGGCGTTAGAAAAGTTACTTATTTCCAATGTTTCTATTGAGAATGAAGAAATAGATATAAAGCGGTTACAACGTTTAGTAAAGACAAATCAAAAGTTACGCAAGTTAAAATGGCAATTGGCTGAGGGTGAACATGGTTTGGGACGGTCACGTTTGAGTTTAGTAATAGCTCCCGGAACAATGAATGATTGGGCTGGACGTTGGCCAGATAACCCTTTCCAAGTTCCAGTTGCAATAGATATGAATGGTGACACGGCTAGTTTGGCCATCGGTTTGTTGGAAGGTCAATTGCGTAAAGCTATTGAAGGTGTGGCATTATTTCAACAAGCTGATTTAGAAATGAAAAATCCAGATGCAGCAGTTAGAGCAGCTAAGTTATCTATTTTACCAGATTGGCATGAATTGAGTCGTACAGAACAGCAGTTTTGTCCACCTTTGTTAATGTTAGGTAATGATAAAGTTTTGACTAGTAAGACATCTCTTAACTATCTGTTAAATTTAAACTTACCTATTAAAGTGATTCTATTTACAGATTTGGAATTAGAAACTCGGCGATTGGAACCAGGTTTGTTAGCTTTAGCCCAAAACAAAGCCTATGTATTACAGACCTCTATATCTCATCAAGAACATTTTTTACAAGGGATTAAAGAGGCATTCGCATTTGCTGGTCCAGCTTTGATTTATGTTTATACTCCAAGTCCAGAAAGACATGGTTTTAATCCAGAACAGACCGTAACTAGAGCTAATGAGGCTGTTAATTCTAGGGTGTTTCCATTGTTTAAATATAATCCTGATGCTGAAGGGGTGTTTGGTTCTCGCATCAGTTTGGAAGGCAATTTGGAACCAGAAAAAACATGGATTTATCAAGAAGATAAACCTTTTACTCCAGCAGATTGGGCTTTAGGTGAACAACGATTTATTCATTATTTTGTGCCAGAAGATGGGAAACATACAGTGGTTGATTATTTGGCTGGAGACAGTAAAACCGCTTTTGTGACTAAGGGTGAACAGCATTTTCAGGTACGACCAGAATTTTTAAATGTTTGTAAAGAACGACAACAGATTTGGCAAATTTTGCAAGAATTAGCTGGTTTGGTGACACCTTTCACTGCTGATTTGGAGGTTAGACTAACTCAGCAAGTTGCTGCTCAACATCAGATGGAATTGGATGATTTAAAACAAGAATATGAGGATAAATTAGCCAAATTACGTTCTGAAATGGAAACGGAAATGGTGGCTAGAGTTAAAAGTAGTTTGATGAACTTGGCTGGATATGGCAATACTTGATTAAATGAATAGGTAGTCCTGAACAAAGTAGTGTAGTATAATATATTAAAAATATTAAGGAAAAACTTATGAATTGTCCAACTTGCAACTCAGAAAATATTATAAAAAATGGTAGTATCCACAATGGAAAACAAAAAT
>JAUCGN010000348.1 GCA_030378125.1 Thiotrichales bacterium HSG1
TGGAGTTTCCTACGCGCCGAATTTGGAGAGTTTGTAGAGTTAATGCCCGCCGCTCAACGAAGAATTGATGAATCTTGGTATGAAGGAACAGCCGATGCAGTGTATCAAAATCTCAATATTATCCGTAGCCATTCACCAGATTACGTTTTGATTTTGGCTGGAGACCATATCTATAAAATGGATTATGGCCCCATGTTAGCTGAACATTTTGAAAATAAAGCAGATATGACTGTTGGTTGTTTGGAAGTTCCGCTAGAAATGGCGAAAGAATTTGGAGTGATGGGTGTTGATGATACTGGGAGAATTATTGAATTTGTGGAAAAACCAGATAACCCACCCCCAAGTCCAGATAATCCTGACAACTCTTTAGCCTCTATGGGAATTTATATATTTAGTGCCAATTTTTTGTATGATAAATTGCATGAAGATTTTTATAAATCAGATTCTAGCCATGATTTTGGTAAAGATATTATTCCTGCTTTGATCAAGACGAGTAATGTGTTTGCTTATCGATTTCGTGATGTGCAAAAAGGTGAACAACCTTATTGGCGTGATGTTGGAACAGTAGACGCATTTTGGGAAGCAAATATGGAACTTACTTCAGTGACTCCACAGCTAAATTTATATGATAAACAATGGCCTATATGGACTTACCAAGAACAATTACCACCAGCAAAGTTTGTCTTTAATGATAATGATCGGCGTGGTATGGCGGTTGATTCTATGGTTTCAGGTGGTTGTTTAATTTCTGGAGCTAAAGTTAAAAATTCCCTATTGTTTTCTAATGTTAAGTTAAATTCTTACTCCTTGGTTAAAGACTCAGTTGTTTTGCCAGATGTGGTGGTGGGAAGAAATTGTCGTATTAAAAAAGCTATTATTGACAGAGGAGTGACTATTCCAGCTGATTTTGTTGTTGGAGAAAATCTTGAAGAAGATAATAAACGTTTTTATGTCACTGATAATGGAGTTGTTTTAGTTACTCCTGAGATGTTAGGACAGAATTTGCATAATGCGAGTTAGAAATTATGCACAGCTTCATATTAGCTCCAGCTATAATGGTTGGGTTAGGTTTATTTTTTGGGACAATTATTGCCGTAGCATATAAATTTCTGCAAGTTCAAGAAGACCCACGTATTGAACAGGTAGAAGGGTTATTGCCGGGTACTAATTGTGGAGCATGCGGACAGCCCGGTTGTCATGGTTTTGCAGAACAACTTACAGATGGTACTAATCAGCCCGGAGGTTGTACAGTAGCTAGTCCAGATGCAATTGAAATGATAGCTGATTTTCTTGATGTTGATCCGGGTAAACAAGAAAAAAGAGTTGCTCGTTTACATTGTGCTGGTGGCAAAAGACAAGCTCACCAAATAGCCGAATATCAAGGTTTTGAAAGCTGTCATGCGGCAGCTCAAGTTTCTGGTGGTGGTAAAGGTTGTGCTTGGGGATGTTTAGGGTTAGCTGATTGTGAGCGAGCTTGCACTTTCAATGTCATCCAAATGAATAATAACGCATTGCCAGTAGTAGATGTGGATAACTGCACTGCCTGTGGAGATTGCGTAGATGTTTGTCCACGAGAACTATTTGAAATTGTTCCGCTAAACCGTAAATTATTTGTACAATGTTCAATCCCACTAGAAGGTGATGATGCAAGAATGTTATGTCGCACTGCCTGCGATGCCTGTGGGAAATGTGAAGCTGATGCTAGTATTAATTTAATTCAGATGAAAAACAATTTGCCGGTGATAGACTATGCTAATGGTGGTCCAGCTAAGATAGAAGCTACTTTTCGTTGTCCAACTGGTTCTATCCAATGGTTGGAAGGTAACCAATTTGAGGATAGCCCTTGAAACAACGTTGACTCCAAAAGAACCTTTCAGGTTTAAAAAATACTGGAAGGTTTGCTTCTATCTTTAATTTTACTGAATTCGTTCCGCATCCAAACGATAAATACTTAA
>JAUCGN010000349.1 GCA_030378125.1 Thiotrichales bacterium HSG1
ACGTTTTAGTTTGATAATAAAAGAAATACCATCTGAATCTCTATTCTCTACTGTTATTGAACCACCAAGTAAAGTAATAATATTTTTAGCATTAGCAGCAGCAGTGCCGGGATACCTACCCGGAGTAATTTTATGTTCCAAAGTTGGTATGGAAAAAAATTTGCTAAATCTTGCTCTGGAATAATGCGACCAGTGGCGTGAATACCGATCACAATTTCATCTTTGTAAGGTTCACAAGAAAATTCTATGAAATTACCATAGGAAAACTTGACTGCAATTTCTAAAATATCTGCCAATGCGTTAACACAAAACTTTTTTTGTTTCAAAGTATTTTCGTCGTCAATAGCAGAAGAAATATTTTGTAGCGAATCATGTTCTATATCATTATCCGCAAAAGTTGCTGTATTCAATATTTCAGAGTTCAAATTTTGCTTACCACATTTAGGCAATGGACCTATTTTCACATCCCTTGATTTGGCAAATTCTTTGTTAGTGTTGATTGCCACTTGCAAAATTTCCTGCACAGATTTAATTTCAAACACCCGCATAACCGTACTTGCATCAATCTCAGTTGATTGCTTAATCAGGTTATTAATATCTTCCAATGGAGTTTTGACAGTTTTCTTAAACAGGTCTTGGACAGAGTTTTGAAAACCATAATAAATTAGTTTAAGTGCTTCTCCTTTTGCCTTAACTAACATTTCTAACTTTTCATTAGTTTCAGCAAGTTCTCTAGTCTTTTCTTGTACTTGTTTCTCTAACTCTAATTTGCTTTCTTCAATTTGTCTTCGATAATCTTCTTCCTTATCGTGCCAGAATTTTTTTTCTAAACAAGAAGTAATTTTAGCCCGCAATAATATTGGTGTAAAAGGTTTGGTTAAGTAATCTTGGGCTCCCATCTTGATGCAATTAACCGCACTATCTATGTCATCCAATGCCGTAATCATAATAACCGGGATATGGCGTAGAGAAATAGTATCTTCAATATGACTCAACACTTCATAACCATCCACTTTTGGCATCATAATGTCTAGCAATACTAAGTCAATTTGACATTCTTTTAACTTTTCAATTGCGATTAAACCATCTTCAGCTAATACAAAGGTATGTCCAAGCCTTTTCACCAAACGAGACAGAACAATACGATTATCTTCTATGTCATCAACTATTAAAATATTAGCAATATTATTATCTTGGTTCATTTTTTAACTCACTTTTGTTAACATACCTTTGTATAAATATCTTCACCAATCACTTACATTACGTTGTTTCAAAAATGGAGCGAAGCTGATTTCCCGAAACCTATAATGTGTTACTTGAGTTTCAGGAAATTATACCTCATTCCCAAAACAACAAATTTTTGGATTGGCGAAGGTATTGTTGTAGGATATTTTATATGAATCAGGATTTAAGAATTAACAGTTTTTTATACCAAATTCTAACAATTAAAATAGATTTAATTCAATAAATTAAAGAAAATATCTGGTTACAAAGAAATATTATAAAATATTCTATTTTTAATTTCCAACATAAATATAACCTTCTTGAATTTACGTTAAAATTTCATTCCCCAACCGATAATAAACTCAAACTGTTCCATTTCTACAAATCCAGTTTGGGGGCCAGTATTTTTATTAGTTCCATGCACTTTTTCATTAGGAGCATAGGTAACACTTATATTTAGCTCACTATCTTCTGACATTGCAGTGCTAAACCCTAAAGTATAATGACTTCTTACTACCGCCGGAGCCAGAGTGTTAAACAATGCTTGAGTGTTAGGGAAAGGGTTGTTGGAATGACTATAACCCATACGCAAGGTGAAATCTGAGCTGTATTCCCACTGTAGGCCAAATTTGAAAACAACCATATCTTTCCAACCAAACCCAAGACCGTCACTAGTACCTAATAAAGTTTGACCGGGCATAAACACCAGATCAGAAGC
>JAUCGN010000350.1 GCA_030378125.1 Thiotrichales bacterium HSG1
CTATTAAACGGCCCGGTTCTTTAGGACTAATGACTGCTATGGCATAAGTTCCTTTAACTAGTTTTAGAGCTTTTCTAATCGCTATTTTTAAATCTCGATCAAAATTATAATGAATCAGATGTGCCAACACTTCAGTATCAGTGTCAGAATTAAATTCATAACCACGTTGCTCAAGATAAGTACGTAGTTTTAAATGATTTTCAATAATACCATTGTGTACAATTGCTATCACATCTCTGGATATTTGTGGATGAGCATTTTCAACACTTGGCTTACCATGAGTAGCCCAACGGGTGTGGGCAATTCCAGTAGATGAGTATAAATAACTGTCTTTGAGTTTAGTTTCCAACTCATGAACTTTGCCAGTTACTTTTTTATATTCAAGCCCATTTGATTGATAGTTGATAGTTGCAACTCCGGCCGAATCATAACCTCTATATTCGAGGCGTTTAAGACCTTCAATCAAAATAGGTACTACATCACGTTCAGCAACAGCACCAACTATACCGCACATAAATTATTCCTTATTAAATCTTCCAGAGTTTTAAAGGGCCGAAAGATTCGGTTTAACAAGTTTGAAATTCTATTTAATTCTACTAATAACCCACATATTTCCTATGGTAAAGCATCCAGATTTAATGGATAAACACTATCTATATCATTGTTAACACTACGTTCATCTAAAATGCTCCATAAATCAGTATTTTCATTAATTTCGCGATAAAACTGTAATTTTGCTTCAATTTCATGCTCCAAACTAGCTCTTTTTTCTGCGGATAAAGCTGCAAATGATTCATTATCCATTTCTAACAACTTACTTTTATATGGTAAGCTATTGATCCAACTTGGCATTAACCCAGACTCAGCTAATTTTTTAGCGGTTGTTAAAGTGATTTTGTCACCCTTTAATGTTTGCGTAATGACACCTTGTAGTGCATCAAAAAGTTGTATACTTGTGAGTTGTGATTGCTGCATAGCTTCCAAAACAGACTCCAATGCCACTATTAAATCATTTAAATCTCGTTTAGTTAACAAAACCCGTACTTGCAAGGATTTTATTCTTGGGTTAAGCAAATCTCGGTCTAATACCCAAGCGGTTATATCTCTTGGTGGAGTGGCAACGTTGCCAAGGTAATCTACTAATGCTGTTGCGGCAGTTGCTTGAGCAATTTTACTAGTTTTATTAACTATATTTGTCTTATGAATTTTAGGAGCAATATTGACAACATCAACGTTACCTTGTCGAATTTGACTAATAATGACAGATAAAGTTTCAGTTAGTCTTTCTATAACTGTCTCAAATTCTTGTGGGTCACTAGTTGGTATTGGTATATAAGCAGGTGAACTATTACCCGGATTGGTAGCTAGTTGAGTAAATTGAGTTTTTGCCAATTGGTGATCATTGGGGAATTGAGATGGTTTAAGGTGAATTGCGATAAGATTTATCTTATGAGTATCCGCTAATTTACGTAACTGTTGAGCCTCTAAACCAGTGGTATTTTGTGGATGTCCTAACTTATGAGAACTCGCATCACCAATCAATACAATCAGTTTTAAACTATTTTTATTCCAAGTTGAAGTAATAGCTTCTTTTACACCAGCAAAAACCTCTTCTGGATAATCATCATTGGTAATAACAGCAGATGTAACTTTGGAAATAATTTTATTAAACTTACTGGCGTTAACCAAATTGGGGGTATAATTCTTAGTAATAAATTTTAATTCTGGAACTACAGAAATATCATCACGATAACCGATTAGACCATAACGAATTTTAGTATCAATATTGACAGTTGCTGCGGCAACTTTGGCGATAGCTTTTTTTGTATGGATAATGTAAGGGCCCATACTATCCGTCATATCCATCACAAATTTAATATCTAATCCTAACGACTTTTTGCTAATTCCTTCAGCAGTTTCAGTTTCCCTAGCCTCCTCACC
>JAUCGN010000351.1 GCA_030378125.1 Thiotrichales bacterium HSG1
GCAAATGGTGGAGAAAAATGGTACGTTCAAGTAGCTAGTTTCAAGGATAAAAACCGTGCTCAACGTTTGGTAGACCAAATTAAAGCTAGAAATATATCTAAGGAAGTTCACATAATTCCTACTGGAAATTGGTTTGCAGTGCGATTACCACCACAAGTAGATCAAAATATAGCCCAACAACAAAAACAACGACTCCGTAGAGAACTAAAAGTTAGGCCAAAAGTCACTAAAATAAAATGATGAATTTAATGGCAATTGCTGCAGGTGGGGCAGTGGGAGCATTATTACGTTTTTGGGTATCTTCTGGAGTTTATGTTGTATTAGGTAGGGATTTTCCTTATGGTACACTGGCCGTTAACGTACTGGGTAGTTTTCTGATGGGATTTTTATATATATTCTTTTTAGAACGATTAGTTTCTAGCGAATTGAGAGCTATCATTTTAATAGGTTTTCTCGGAGCGTTTACTACATTCTCCACTTTTTCTATAGAAACCATGAACTTGTTATCTGATAATGAACAAACCAAAGCTCTATTGAATATTTTTTTTAGTGTAAGCCTATGTTTATCTGCAACTTGGTTAGGAATGTTATTAGCAAGACAAGTATGACACTACTCCATAGAACTTAGGATTACTTCTTTTTCCCAACGTTTTTGTTGATAATATGTACCATGATGCTCCAGAGTCACTCCTTATAAAAAACTGAAAAATGTTGTATGAAACAGATTACAATGGTACGGGTTTATTTAACTGAATCAGAAAGATGTTTAAAAAAACTGTTGAAATACTTACATGATGATAGCCAAGTAAGTGGAGTTACAGTGTTGAGAGGTATTACTGGTTTTGGTCATTCTGGTAAAGTTCATACTACCAATTTGTTAGACCTGTCTTTAGATTTACCAGTTATTGTTGAATTCTTTGATAATCCTGAAAAAATAACCGCAATCCTTACTCATATTCAAACTATAATTGAACCTAATCACATTGTTTTTTGGCCAGCTTCTATAATTGATAAGGAATATTTAAGTGGAAGTCACCCTTAATTATTTTCGGTAATCCTAAATAAAGTAGTGATGGCTTCAAAAAACCTGTCAGATTTTAAATACCTGACAGTTTTACCACTACCTATTTTAGGACTACCAAATATTAATATTTACTTTACCGAATTTCCAATTAGTTCTATCCAAACATAGAATCCAAGGTTCTTTTGGTAACCAATTTGCTATCATTTTTGCAATTAAATCAAAATCTATCTCAAAGTTTTTAAAAAATCGTTGCAGACGTTTATAATTTGAGGAAGTTTGAGCTTTTGTTTCAAATGCCACTGCTAGTTCGGCTAAATTTATAGTACGAACTTTTATCAATGACAAAATAAAATGACTAAGCAACATTATTCTTGCTGGATGCCAATTTAAATCATATAATTCTTCTTTGAGTGAGTTGTTTTCGTTATTTTGGGATTATAATTTAAACCCTTTTTTGTCTTACTCGCTCTTCATTTTGTCCTGTACAAAGAACTTAGCCAACAATCCATAATCTGTTTTTACCTGTGTTAATGGGCGAATTCTAACTCGATGCCCAGAACCGGGAGCAACTTTTATAGTATTGTTATATTGGTCTTCCATATATTCTAGTTTAAAACGTTGATTTCCTTCGGGTAATATTAGTTCCAAACTATCTCCACACTCAAAGTGGTTTTTTACCTCTATGTTTAATAATTCTCCAGTGTAACCTAAAACTTCTCCGACAAATTGCTGGGTTCCATTGGTTGAATTATTGGACAAATAATTTTGCTGTTCTTCCGGAACATGGCGACGATAAAAACCTTCTGTATAACCCCTATTAGCTAAGTTATCTAATTGTTGTAATAATCCAACATCAAAATCCTTATTTGTTACAATATTATCAATAGCTTGT
>JAUCGN010000352.1 GCA_030378125.1 Thiotrichales bacterium HSG1
AGGCATTTAGCCATATGGATTTTGGAGAATATGAAAGTGCGATAGCCTATTTTAATACCGCAATAGAGTTAAATCCACAAGAATTTTCATTATTTTATAATCAATCTTGTTGTTACGCTATGCTTGGCAAGGTAGAACCAGCGTTAAATGCACTGAATAATGCAATATTACTAGATAAACAGAGTATTGAAATGGCAAGTAATGATAAGGATTTCAACAAAATACGTCATAACCCAAAATTTCAAGCCTTATTGATAGGAAGTTAATTTAAAATTAACGTCCCCAAGGGGAGTCGAACCCCTGTTGCCGCCGTGAAAGGGCGATGTCCTAGGCCACTAGACGATGGGGACAAAATTTGGTGGAGCTAGGCGGGATCGAACCGCCGACCTCTTGCATGCCATGCAAGCGCTCTCCCGGCTGAGCTATAGCCCCGTTCATAAATCCACCTATAAAACCCCACCATTGTATTCTATTAACTTAATTTTGTCAAGATAAAAAAACAAAATACAATTGCTCCCGCCAAAAAGAACTCAATAATGTGAAAAAATTAAGAAATCGTTAGGACAAGCTGATATAACAAAACTAGTATAATATGATTAATGGGTACTGGGTGTAATCATTATTTATATTTACAATCAAGAAATGCTGTATCTGTAAACTTTGCCACTATATGTTCTAAGTTAAAATCATTGGCAGCTTGTTGAATTCCAGTGGAAAAGGAATTAGGAGGTAAAGTTAAAATATGGTTTATTGCTTGAGCAAAAGCTGTTGCTGATGCTTCTTCGGCTAATATGCCGACCTTATATTCCATTACTAAGCGTGGTAAATCACCAACTGGCATACTAATTATCGGACAACCACATTTCATTGCATCAGAAAAAACTACTGGAATACTTTCTATTCTGGAAGGAATTAAGACATAATCAGCCCACAAAAATAACTCAACTGCTTGATTTTTAGTTAAATAACCTTGCAAAGTAACAGGGTGAGGTTTAAGGGTTTTACATGCTGATTTGACGGTTTTTTCCAAAGGACCACCCCCACAAATTCTTATTTCTTCAATATTTTGCCAGTCAGTCAATTGACTAAGGCTTTCAAGCAATAAATCAATACCTTTGTTAGGATGCCAACGACCTAAAAATGCTAGACGGTATGGCGGTTGAATAGATAGTTGTTTGGGTTTGGGAATATTTAATTTACGGGTGCTTGGTAAAAACTGACAAGGACATTTGGCAAGAGATTCTACTGACTGTTTAAGTAAATAACCATCTGCAAAATTTACCTGACTATTTTTTAATATTTTTTTCAAGACATTTTTTATAATTGGAATTTTGCCCAAACTCCAAATATCACTCCCTAATGCCCAAGTTGAATAGGGAATGTTATATTTATCACCAATAGTTTTAGCCCAATAACCGCAAGGTAAAACCCACAACGCAAAAATGTGATTAACTTTGTTGTTTTTAACCACCTGTTCTAAGGCTTTTTTCCCAGCATATAAAGTAGTTGCAATTGCTAACCAATTTTTATATGGTTTAAGTAAAGATAAGGGTAAACGAGGTACTTTAAATCGCTCAACAGTTAAACTAGGACTAATCTTTTCGCTGCTGCTATTGAGGCTCGGAGCTATTATCGTTACTTGAGCTTGGTTAGCTAACGTTTTGGCAAAATCAGCTACAAATGAACCAGCCGCCTCACTACCATCATTAGTGAAAGGATAAGATGTTGTAATTATTATTATATGTGACATTTATTCATAAAATTAATCTAAAGATAATTTCTCTAATTTAGAAAATTGAGATATAATAGGGTTAATTTAAGCTCTCACAAAAATATACTTTTGATATTATGCGATTTAAAGTTTCAACCGCCCCCTTCATTCATCAGGGTAATAGTGTTACAAAAACAATGCTTCA
>JAUCGN010000040.1 GCA_030378125.1 Thiotrichales bacterium HSG1
CTGCAATTGGAAAAGCTCCTAAATTTGCCTCACCAGTTGGGTTAGATAAATTTACTGTAAAATTCTTTTCTGCTTGGTTAGTTGGTAAAATAGGAATAATAATTTTTTTGGAACTCATATCTCCATCGTCCCATTGTAAAATTCCGTCAATAGCGGTGTAATCAGTATCAGACCTTGCAGTTCCATCTTGAGTTTCGTAATTAACTTGTACTTGACCTTGCTTGCTGTAAATTCTGTCAATATTTAGGGTTATGTTGCCAACGTCTTTAGCCGCCTTATAATCTGTTGAATCCGAAAATTGAATTACGCCGGGTATCAAAATAGTATTTGGAGTACCCAACAAATCTTGTACTACAAGCGGTATGTCAAGGTCATCTATAATATGTAAGTTAGTAGTTGAATTAACACCTAAACTAGCTCCACCAATTGGATTGAATAATCGAATTAACAGGGGTTCGGCGGTTTCAGCAATAACGTCAGCCATGATTGGTACAGTGAAAGTTTTGGTCATTGCATCGCTATCGTTCCAAGTGAGCATACCCTGAGTTGCAACATAATCAATACCATTTTTAGCAACATTATCAACTGTTTGATACTTTATTGCTATTGAACCACGCTTTCCTTGTAACCGTTCAACATTCAAAGTAGCCAAGCCATTGCCTTCACTAACAACGTAACTGGGGGAGGAAAATTGTAAAACTCCAGCTGGGTTAGGAAGTGGATCGGTGAGTGTTAAAGTGGCTAATGTGGTGTTACCCAATATTGAGCCATCGGAAACATTGGACAATAATACTGTTAAATTTTCATCCTCTTCTTCAGTACCATCAATAAATACTGGAATTTGAATAGTTTTAGCGACCATGTCTCCAGATTGCCAAGTCAAATTATCGTTGACAGCAGTATAATCACTACCAGCAGTAGCGGTGCCATCTTGGGTAGCATAAGTTACTGTTACTTCACCATCGGAATCACCAGCTCGGGTTATAAATAAAATGGCATGACCGGCCGCTTCATCAGTTGTATAGTGGGGATTGGCAAATTGAATACTGCTACTGAACGCAACAGTTTGGGAAAAACATGCTATTAGAAATATGATTAAATGTAATTTATTGATTGACATAATAATATCCGCATTGTAGAACTAACTCTCCAAAGTTTTAGATTTTTATTATTAATTGTAGTCTATTAAAATGTTTTATGGGGTTTTATGAGAGGGATACTAACATGTTTATAATTTTAACTCAATAGTTTCAATATTGAATGGAATTTTACTACCATTTTTATTAAAAAATATAACTGCATTACCAAGCAATTCAATCAGAAATGACCTAAACTTTAGAGATAAAAATATAAGATTAATTTAGGATAAAAGTGATAATTTTTAATTCTCCCCTGCCATTTATCAGTAACTTTATCGAAGGGCTAAACCAAAACATTCGGACAGTTTTTATAACATATTGTTATTAAAATAATTTTTTTATTTCAAAGAAAAATAATAAAACATTTAAATTTCAATAATTTATAATTTTAACTAAGCTCAATTTTCAAAAACTGTCCGAACTGTTGTAATCGGGAAAAACTATAAATAACACCTGGCATTCCCAAGCACAGGAACTATTGATAAATTTGACAATCAACACACTACAACATATCCTATAATGATTCTCAACATATGTTAATTAAGGAAAATTTAATGACTGTACCATCCTTGAACACTGACTGGATAAATAATAGACTAACCGAACATATTTTAGGGTATGATATTGATTTTTATAAACTATTTGCCTATTTAAAAACTTATTTTAATACTTGCTATTTTTTAGAATCTTTATCCTTGCCAAGACATCAAGATCGATATTACACCATAGGTTTTAATCCAGACCTAATATTTACAGCCAAAGGTAATAACATATCTCTGTCTGGAAAGCCTGATATTATTGAAATGACTACCGGTTTGAAAGACCGTAGTGAAGTTAATTATAAGTTAGATAATCCTTATGAATTTTTGCGAAAACAGTTTGATTTTAAAACAGTTTGCGATCCACATCAAGGGGGATTAATAGGATATGTTGGTCATGAGGCAGTAAACTATTTTGAACCCAGTTTAAATTTAGCAGAACATGATGATTTCAGTACTTTTAAATTTGGTCTTTACACTGATGGTTTGTTGTATGATACTACCACTGGTGTTTTAACTTATTACTATTTTTATGAAGATCGTTCCCAACAAATTGAATCTATTTTAGCTAATTTATCAAGTTATGAAATACCTAAAGAATTAGAATCTGTTAAATTCACTGGTCATAGTGTTAGCAAAGAAGAATTTATTCAAGCCGTTGAAGTAACTAAGGAAAAAATTAGACAAGGTTATTCCTTTCAAGCCGAAGTTGGTTTTAAATCTTACTATGAAATAAAGGGAGATAAACTAGCAATTTACAATAAATTACGTCAAATTAATCCTAGTCCTTATATGTTCTATGTAAAATTTGGTAAAGAAGAATTGTTAGGAGCTAGTCCAGAAATATTAATCAGTTGTAAACAAAAGATGGTACTCACAACTCCTACAGCTGGTACCACTGTGCGTGGTAAAACTTATGACGAAGATGTGCAATTGGCTCGAAAACTACTCAGTGATCCGAAAGAAATTGCCGAACATAATATGTTGGTGGATTTGCATCGCAACGATATTTCAAGGGTATGTCAGCCCGGAACGGTTAAAATATCTGATTTAATGTATATAATAAAATTTAGCCATGTTCAACATATTGTTTCTGATGTGGTTGGTTTTTTAGATGAAGGAAAAAATGCTTTCGATGTTTTAGCGACAATATTACCCGGTGGTGTGGTGACTGGAGCTCCAAAGATTGAAACTATTAAAATTATTGATGAAAATGAGAATATGCCACGTGGACCTTATGGAGGAGCGGTGGGACGTTTTAGTTTTAGTGGTGATTGTGATTTTTGTCTACCAATTCGCAGTATTTTTTGTTATGGTGACAAATGTTATGTCCAAACTTCTGCTGGGGTTGTGTATGATTCAGTTCCAGAAAAGGAATATGCTGAAGTTACTCACAAATTGGCCGCAATGAAACAAACATTAGAAGAATTAGGAGATATATCATGAACAAAAATATATTACTAATTGATAACTATGATTCTTTTACCTTTAATCTACAGCATTTATTATTGACAATCCCAAATGTTACCTTGAGCATCAAAAGAAATGATGATTCTTTTCTCAGTGAGTTAGAAACCGGCAAATATGCTGGCGTAGTGATCAGTCCAGGACCCGGTTCAGCAGAAGATAAGAATTATTTTGGTTTTAATAATCAAGTGATTCTAAATTTTGGCACTCAAGGATTACCAGTACTTGGTATATGCCTAGGTTTACAAGGTATTTATCATTGTTTTGGTGGAAAACTTAAAGTTTCTAATTTACCAATGCACGGTAAAGTAAGCAGTTTAAAAATTGATGATAATAGATTGATTTTAAATGATATTCCAGATGGAATTCAGGTTATGAGATACCATTCTATTATGGCAGATTTGGAACAGGCTGTGCCGGAATGTTTATGTTTAACTGCTTATACTTATCCTTGTAAATCTCAACAATTGAATGGGACCGAGTTGATGGCTTTAGAACATAAAGAACATCCTATTTATGGCGTGCAGTTTCATCCAGAATCATTTGCAACGGAATATGGTGTTAAAATAATGGAAAATTTTGTTGATTCGTTATCTTAATGAAAACTGTTTTAAAAAAATAATTTCATGTTTGAGGTTGATATATGTCAAATTGAACTTATTTTAGGGATTGTTAAATTAAAATTTAAACCAAAAAGGATATTTATGAATGTAGATCAACATATAAAAGTAGCTGAATGGCATTTAGAGCAGGCTAGATTACATGCTGCTGGTGAACATCATTGTGGTTGTCCAGCTAATGAGCATGATCAAAAAGCTATTGATGCTGTAGAAGCGGCTCTTGCTGGTGAAGGAACAATAAAGTCTGAAAACAGTTGTAATGTTTAAGATAAGTTATTAAATGTTTTAACTTGTTCTAATTGTGTATTGGGTTTAGACTATTTTGAAATTTATAAATATGCTTAAATATTAGCGTATTGTAACTAATTGATATTTAACTAGTTTGAAATTTTTAATAGTTGAACCTAATACTTGATTGTTAGGAACCTTAAAAATACTGTAAGGAACTAATTTAGCATCAGGTTTCATATCGTGATTTTCTGCCTTATTAGGCTCTATATCCAGTTATTTCCCTCCTTTTGAAAATTATCTATATGTAGTTTCGTTTTTGTATCAATTAAAATTCTAAATGATTTAAATGCGTAAGTCCTATCTAAATATAAATTCTTGTTTGCCATGTTGAATAGTACAATTATCGTAGCAACCAGACAGAAATGGCTAATCGTTTAAGATTGCCCAATTTTGCAATGATTTTATACATTAAATTACTGTAATTTTACCAAAATATTGTTTAAGTTTTTCCATTATGTTAATCTCATTCATAGCAGTTTTCTGATATATTTAATCTTTGATACTGGCTGATCTTATCAGGAAATCATATTATTTTTCAAGTTATTACAGTTTATTCTAAACACCTATGGCAACCTTCTACAATTTAAACTTAACAAGATGAAAATATCTATTATCCTACCTTGTCTTAACGAAGAACGTAGTTTAGAAACTCTAATTCCATGTTTAACTCAATCTTATCCAGATGCAGAAGTTATTGTTGTTAATGATGGTTCTAGCGATAATTCTGCTCAGATTGCTGCCCAAGCTGGGGCTAAAGTTATCACACACCCGTACAGTAAAGGCAATGGTTCTGCAATTAAAACTGGAGCTAGAGAGGCTAATGGAGATATTTTGGTATTCATGGATGCTGATGGACAGCATGAACCGAAAGATATTAAAAAATTATTAAAAGAATTAGAAGCTGGATATGATATGGTAGTTGGAGCTCGTAGTTCTAGTTCCCAAGCCAGTTTTGGACGTTGGTGTGCAAATAGTTTCTACAATTGGTTAGCAAGTTGGATAGCGGGTCATAAGATTGCCGACTTAACTTCTGGTTTTCGAGCTGTGAAAGCTAATAAATTTAAAGAATTTTTGCATCTATTGCCTAACGGTTTTTCTTATCCAACAACAATTACTATGGCATTTTTTCGGGCTGGTTATAGTGTAAATTATATTCCCATAGTTGCCCTTAAACGAATTGGTAAAAGTCATATAAAATTATTAAAAGATGGGGTAAGGTTTTTATTGATTATTTTTAAAATTGGTACTTTGTATTCACCTTTAAAGCTATTTGGACCATTGAGCTTAGTTTTTTTTATATTAGGAATAAGTTATTACAGCTATACATTTATAACTGACGGACGTTTTACCAATATGGGTATGTTGCTATTTACTACTTCAATACTGATTTTTTTAATTGGTTTATTATCTGAACAGATAACTCAGCTATTGTATAGTGATTCTAATCGTAACTCAAAACTTTGAAACTGTTAAAATTTTTGTAATTATGGAATACACTACATTGGTAAAAAAACTTTAAAGGTGGTTTTACCCGGCTTACTATCCATTTCAATTCTACCATCATGTCTATCAATAATCTTTTTCACGATGTCCAAACCTAAACCACTACCCTCACCAGCTGGCTTAGTGGTAAAAAAAGGTTCAAAAATTTTAACTTTGATTTCATCTGGAATACCGCATCCACTATCGGTAATACTAACTACCACTTGTTCATCCTGCTCAACCAAATCAATTTGTAAAATTCCTTTATTACCCATTGCCTGCAACGCATTATGAATTAAATTAGTCCATACCTGATTAAGCTCATCTGGATAACAGGCTATCAGTGGCAATTTGCTATAGTTTTTAATCACCTCAATTCCATGTTTTAATTGACTATAATATAGAGTTAAAACCATTTCAATGCTATCATTAATCTTAGTTGGAATTTTTTCTCCAGATTGATCGTAATGAGCAAAACTTTTCAGGGCAAAAATAACTTTACTAGCTCTCTGAACAGCTATGGTAATAGTTTGAGTGCTTTTTTGCATACTAGCTAACTTATAAGCAGTATTTAATATCGTTTGACTTTGTGAATTTTGTAATAATGGTAAAAATTTAGTAATATCATTTTGATAAATACCCATATCAACTAAAGTATCAGCCACCATATCTACATTATCTATATTTTGTGTTGAGAGCTGTTTGACCAAATTTCTTCTATATTTACGTTTCTCCCTAGAAGAAGGTACTTTTTCACTAACTTGTTGTAATAACAGGAAAAAAATCTGTTGTAAATCTGGGGATAATAACTTAAAAAAAACTGGTAATTTGATTAAATTTTGATTTAAAAAATTAGTGATATTTTCCACCGAAGACCTAATTGCACCCAATGGTGTATTTACTTCATGGGCTACTCCAGCGACCAATTGTCCAACTGCTGCCATTTTTTCAGAATGAATTAACTCACGTTGCGTTGATTTTAAATGTTCTAAAGCTTGTGATAATTCGTGGGTCCGTTCAGCAACATCAACTTCAAGAGTTTGATTATATTTAGCTAATTGCTCATATCTTTGTTGTACTAACCTTTGAATTTCAGCATTAGCTTGGCGTAATTTTAAAGTAGCCTTATCAATGGCAAATTTTAACTTTATTGGAGCGTTGACTACTGTGAATACCAGAATTCCAGTCATTAAAGCTAACATAATTCCTACTATCCATAACCATTTAGAAATAGGAGCGGTATTTGGCCAACCTTTACTGGGAATTGCTGCTAATCTCCATGAACCATTGGGTAAAGAGACTGTCATTATGACTGGATTTTTCTTAAAAATATCAGCATTACCAAAGAAAAAACCACCAACAACTCCTCGTCCATCCTTACCACGTATAGCGTACTGTAAATTATCTTGTGGGTTAAGCAAACCTGCATCTGCAAATAAACCATTTTGATCAATTAATAACATACCAAACCCCCAGTAATATTGTTTATCTGCAAATTTTTTTGAATTGGCAAATATTGGCGGAGTGCTTATAAAAACAGTATTTTTTTTGGATAGTTTCAACGGACCTGCAACTACAGTTTTACTAGTTTTAATAGTACGTTCAATTGCATTGCCTAAACCGGGTACTTCCATTAAATTTACCCCCAATAGTTCATCATTTTCTGGGTAAACATGACTAACAACTGTGCCACGAGCTAAATTCAAACTACGAATTCCAATTTGATGTTTTAACGCTGTTTTTACAATTTGAGAAAATTCTTCTTGGGTAATATCTGGATTAATAGAAATATTAGCGATCAAACCTTGCATCAAAAATAAACGTGAATTTAAAGATGCCTCTAAGTTAGCCCGAATAGCACTGAGTTTGTTAGTCACACTGATACGAGCTTGTTGTTCAAAACGTTGTTTTTCCGAATATTCAAAAGCCCAAGTTGTCATTATAATTATTATAATAGTTAAAACTGCTATGTAAAAAGGTGGACTATTAAAATTTTTGTTAAAATTTATTTTCATTATTATATTACAACCCTTGCAAGATTAAATCGTAAGTGAGATAATTTTTAATTGATGTTTATAAAATTTAAATCTATGCGAATTTACAAAATTTTAATAAGTTTATTGTTGCTATCAGTAACAACTTATAGTTATGCTGAGGTAAAAGATATTACTGTTTATAGAAGTCCTAATTGCGGTTGTTGTGGTGGTTGGATACAACATTTGCAAGAACATAAGTTTAATGTTATAGATATTAAAACTAATAACATGAGTAACTTAAAACAGAAATATGGAATTACTGAAAAATTAGCATCTTGTCATACAGCTATTATTGATGGTTATGTAATTGAAGGTCATGTTCCGGCTGCTGATATTAAACAGTTGTTATCTCAAAAACCTGATGTGGTTGGTTTAACCGTTCCAGAAATGCCAGTTGGAACTCCAGGAATGGAAATGGGAGATAGAAAAGACCCATTTGCGGTATTGACTTTTGATAAAGATGGTAATACTAGTATTTTTAAACAATATGATAAATATTAAATTATCTATTTAAAAACAATGTCTTCGCCAATTCCAAAATTAGTTGTTTCGGGAATTAGGGGTACTGGGTGTCGACTATTAAGAAAAAATTAAAACTTGTTAAATATCAATTAATTACAATATCCATCTGTTTTGTATAACATACTGATATTTAAGCATATTTATAAATTTCAAAATAGTCCAAGCTCACTACCGGATTTTGATATAGACTGAAAAATAAAATGTAGGGAATTGTACATCACTAACATTTTCATGTATCCTATTGAAAGCTATTTTTATTCCTTTGTCAAGGTATTTTTTCAAAGGATGAATAATTACTTAAATTATTTAATAATATTAAGTCTAATAAAAAAGTAAGCTCTACACAATCAGCAAGATATTAAGAGTAAATAACAGGACTATGAGTGATATTCCGTTAGGTCTATTGTTTGGTACATTAGTTTTATTGATTTTAGTTTCTGGTTTTTTTTCTGCATCTGAAACCAGTATGATGGCAATTAATCGTTATCGGTTACGGCATTTAGTAGCAAAAAAACATCAAGGAGCCATTCGAGTTAGTGAATTATTGAAACATCCTGAACGGCTACTTGGAGTAATTTTATTAGGCAATAACTTTGTCAATATTTTAGCATCTTCGATTGCGACAGTGATTGCAATTGAATTGTTGGGTGAAGCTGGTATTGCGGTGGCAGCTACTTTATTAACAGTAATAATCTTGATTTTCAGTGAGTTAACCCCTAAAACAATAGCTGCATTACATCCAGAAAAAATAGCCATTCCTGCCTCATTAGTTATTAAACCATTATTAAAACTGTTTTATCCCTTAGTTTGGATATTAAATTATCTTGCAAATAAAACACTGGAAGTAATAGGTATTTCCAAAATAAATCAAGATAACCAACGATTAAATACCGAAGAATTGCGTACTGTAGTGCATGAAGCTGGAGGCCTAATTCCCAAACGATATCAACAGATGTTATTAGGAATTTTAGACTTAGAAAAAGTCACGGTAGAAGACATCATGGTTCCACGCAACGAAATAATTGCTATTAACCTAGATGATCACATTGAGGTCATCACCGAACAGTTATCTAATTGTCAACATACTAGAATACCAATATACAAAGAAAATATAGATAATGTGGTGGGAATAGTGCATTTGCGTAAGTTATTATCACTGTTTAAATATAATGAATTTACCAAAGATGCCTTAAAAGGGTATGCTCGAGACCTTTATTTTGTACCAGAAGGTACGCCTTTACACACTCAATTATTAAATTTTCAAGGACATAAACGCCGTATTGGATTGGTGGTTAATGAATATGGTGATATTCAAGGTCTGGTAACTTTGGAAGATATTTTGGAGGAAATTGTGGGCGAGTTTACCACTAACCCAGATGCTTTTAGTTTGGATATTTATCCTCAAGATGATAATAGTTTTCTAGTAGATGGTAGCATTACGGTTCGAGAATTAAACCGGGTTATGCAATGGGAATTAACAACTGACGGCCCTAAAACTTTAAATGGATTAATCTTGGATTACTTGGAAGCTATTCCAGAAGCTGGCACAAGTTTAGTTCTGGCTAACCACCCAATGGAAATAGTACAAATGGCAAATAATGCAGTAAAAATGATAAGAGTTTTACCAACTACCAGAACAGAGACAAAAGATTAGACCGTATAATAATGATTTTAGTAGGTTATTTGGGTAGTGGGTTTGGACTATTTGGCTTTGTTCAATAATCTAACCCGACCTACTCAGGAATTAAATTTATTATGCTTAATTCAAGCTAATATGTTTCAACCGCAAACCAAGTATAAACAAACTTGCCACATAAATTAGCATTCCAATTGTTATTAATCCAAATAGATGAACTACTCGTTCTAACCCACTCATAGTAAACCATGTGAGTATAGAACCTCCACCCCACCACAATAAATTTATCATAACAGTATTTGCTATAAAAATTCTCAGTAATAATAAGTTCCAGCCCATTCTTGGTTGAAATAAATCATTTTTTCGTAAACTTATATACAATAATGACGCATTTACTAATGCAGCTACAGAAGTAGCAAGAGCTAACCCAGCATGAGCTAAATACCAAATTAAAGTTAGATTTAATACAATATTTGTCACCATCGCAATAACTGCAATTTTCACTGGGGTACGAGTATCTTGACGAGAGTAAAACCCAGAAGCCAATACTTTAATTAAAATAAAACCTAGCAAACCAATAGCATAAGTCATTAAACTATAAGTGGTTTTTATTATATCTTGTTCGGTAAATTCTCCACCATAAAACAAAGTAGTCAAAATTGGACCAGCTAAAACCATCAAACCAAACATAGCTGGAGTTGCAATTAAAAATACCCAGCGTAATGACCAATCTAAAGTATTGTTATAATTCTCAATATCATTACTGGCAATCGCTCTGGATAAATTGGGTAACATAACTGTTGCCAGAGCTAAACCAAATACGCCTACCGGAAATTCCATCAATCGGTCTGAATAATACAACCACGACACACTACCAGTTACCAAAAAGGAAGCCATTAGAGTATCCATAAGCAAATTAATTTGTGATACTGATACACCAAACAATGCTGGAATCATCAATCGATGAATATGTTTTACACCTTTATCATGACGGTTAAAACGTGGTCTAGGTAATAATCGCAACCGGTATAAAAATGGTATTTGAAATGTTAGTTGAACTACTCCAGCAACTAATACTCCATAAGCTAAAGCTATGATAGGTCTGTCAAAATAACTAGTGAACCATAAAGCTGATGAGATTAAACATAAATTAAGCAACACTGGGGTAAAGGCTGGAATTGCAAATTGTCCGTAAGTATTTAATATTGCTCCAGCAAATGCAGTTAAAGCAATAAATAATAGATACGGGAAAGTAATACGTAACATTTCTACTGCTAAATCAAATTTGGCCTGATATTGAATAAAACCGGGGGCAAAAATCATTACCAGTATGGGTGCAATCATAACTCCGATAACTGTAACCCAAAATAAAATTCCACCTAAATTACCAGCAACATGATCTACCAAATGTTTTATTTCAGTTTTATTACATTTAGTCTGATATTCACTTAAAACTGGGGTAAATGCTTGTGAAAATGCACCTTCAGCAAATAAACGCCGCATAAAATTAGGAATTTTAAATGCTACTAAAAAGGCATCAGTACTGGTACTTGCTCCAAATATATGAGCAATAACAACATCTCTTGTAAAACCTAAAATTCGTGAAATAAAAGCTGTCTCTAATACCCATCTGACGCTGCCGACGAAAAGGCCC
>JAUCGN010000353.1 GCA_030378125.1 Thiotrichales bacterium HSG1
AGTGTATATTTACTGTCCTATATAAGACTCAATTAAATCACAAATTTCTTCTTCATCAAAATTTTTAGCTAACTCATGAAGTTTTTCAGCAAAATATTCAAGACCTTTATTTTCTTTAACAAATTCATCCATTTGTTTAGTTACTTTACCAAGATTACCTTTCATAGCTAAATCAAACAGAATTTCAGCTTGTTGTTTGGAAGGACCAATTAATTCTTTAGTTTCTGGAATAATTTTTGTTTTATTAGGTAGTTTGTCTTCATTATCAAATATCCAACTCAATTTTAAATGTTTACCTAATTGTTTTAACAAGTCTTCAGCCCGAATTGGTTTAGGTAAAAAATCATCACAACCAGCCTCCATACTTTTTTGTTTATAACAGTCAAACACGCTGGCTGAAATCATAATAATAACTATATCTTTTACCTCAGGTATTTTGCGAATTTGACGAGTAGCTTCAAAACCATCCATAACTGGCATAACTAAATCAGTTAAAATTAAAGCTGGTTTTTCTTCTAATGCAATATTTATACATTCATGGCCATTTTCAGCTTCAAAAACTTCAAATCCTAATGGTGCCAATAAATTCATTAAAACCAAACGATTAGCTTCTTTATCATCAACAATTAAGACTTTATGGCTTTCACCTTTAAATCCTATGATAGTTGGTTCTTTTTGTACAACAATTTTTTCAAACCCAGTAACTTCTGGTAAATCTAATGCTAACCAAAATGTAGTTCCTTTTCCAAATTTACTTTCAACATTTAGCTCATCACCCATTATTTCCGTTAATTTTTTAGTTATAGAAAGTCCTAAACCGGTACCTTCAGTTTGTAGACTTTGGTCACCAACTTGCTGAAATGGAGTGAATATTTTATCCATATCTTGTTTATTAATACCAATACCGGTGTCTTCAATTTGAAAACGAATTTTATCATTATGGTAACCAATTTTAAAACTAACTCCTCCTTTATCTGTGAATTTAACCGCGTTACTTAATAGATTTATTAAAATTTGCCGCAATCTTTTTTCATCAGCATGAATAGCCACAGGTAAATGAGATAATTTTTCATAAATAAAACTTATATTTTTTTGTTTTGTACGTATTTGAAATATATCAATAATACTTTGCAAAAAATCTTCAAAATGAAAATCAGTTGGATATAATTCTATGCGATCTGCTTCAATTTTTGATAGGTCTAAAATATCACTAATCAAAGTTAGCAAATATTGACCACTATTTTGAATAATATTAATTCCAGCTTTATATTTTTCTGGTAAATTTTTATCCCGCTCCATGATTTGAGCATAACCCAAAATACCATTTAAAGGGGTGCGTAATTCATGGCTCATATTAGCTAAGAATGCACTTTTAGCTAGATTTGCAGCATTAGCCATATCCATAGCTTTTTTTAGGCGGTTTTCAGTCTGTTTACGGTCAGTTATATCTTCGATTGTAGCCAAAAAGTTAGTTATTTTTCCTGCATCATTACGCAAAAAAGAAACAGCTAAATTACCATAAACCAATTGTCCATCTTTTCTAATATAACGTTTTTCCATTTGATAGAATGAAATTTTTCTATCCAACGCTTTTTGAATTAGATTTTTATTTTCAGACATATCGTCAGCATAGCTAATATCCTTGATATTCATTTGTAATAGTTCAGATTCATTATAATTCAACATTTGACAAAAAGCAGCATTGGCTTTGGTAAACTTTAGATGTTCGTCAGTAATAACCATTCCAATTGGTCCTTCTTCGAATATTTTTCTAAACCAAGCTTCACTTTGTTGTAATTTTTCTTTAGCTTCTATACGTTCGCTAATATCGGTAAAAGTTACCACTGAACCAATAATTTTACCATTTTTAATGATTGGGTAAGACCAGCATTCAACTGGAAAACAGGTATTATC
>JAUCGN010000354.1 GCA_030378125.1 Thiotrichales bacterium HSG1
TAATGATAAATTAGCAATACCCTATTTTTTTGATATTGTTGATTATGGTAAAATAACTTCTGGACAACTTATTGAGCATATTGATAGAGTTGGAATTGTTTTTTATATAAATATTAGGAGTTAAACTTGAAAATTAAACCAGTTGTAATAGTTACTCTGGCTAGTTTAGCCTATTCACAAAGTTTATTAGCTGCCGAAGAGATAATTACCGGAGTCACTCTAAGTGGTTTTGTAAATACTGAAGTTCGTTATAAAAATGATTATAATGAGGTTGATAGTAGCGATATAGCAGTAGATGAAATAAATTTGACTATAGAGGGTCAAGTGCATAAATTTGCTAAGGCAACTCTTAGCCTTAAATACGAAGAAGATACAACACCATTAGAAGTTGATAAGGCATTCCTTACCTTAAATGCTGGTGATTCACCTCTATATTTACAAATTGGTCAACTATATGTTCCATTTGGAAATTTTTCCAGTCATATGATATCTGATCCTTTTATTAAATTTGCTGAAGCCAGAGAAAGTGCTGCTCAAATTGGTATAGAAACTGGAGGATTTTATGGTTCAGTCTATGGTTTTAACGGAGTTACTCAAGACGATGTCCTAAACACCATTGATCATTATGGTTTAAATCTTGGGTTTAGTCAAGAAACAGATAGCATGAATCTTGATGCAGGAATTGGCTATATCAGTGATATTGGTGATGTTGGCGGTATGGAAAAAATGTTAGATGGCGTTAATGATTACGATTACATCGCTGGTATTGATGCGTATCTAAATATTGAAGCTGGTGCATTTAGTTTTGTTGGTGAATATGTTACAGCGTTGGATAATTTTAAAGCCGAACATGTTGGATTTAATGGAGCTGGTGCTGAACCAAAAGCTTATAACCTTGAGGTTGGTTTTAACTTTAATCTAGCCGATCGTGACAGTACAGTTGCTCTTGGTTACCAAGCTTCTGAAGAGGCTCTTGCATTAAGAATACCAGAACAAGGTATGGTTGGAACATTGTCTACCCAAGTTTATACCAATACTACCTTATCTTTGGAATATGCACTTAACGAAGATTATAGTAAAGAAGATGGTGGAACTGGAGAAGAATCAAGTTCGGTAATTTTACAATTAGCGGTAAATTTTTAAGGATATATAGTTCTTTATAATCAGTATCCATCCATGTAAGTCGGGTTATTAGCATGTGACCCGACATTCCCTTTAAATAACAGAATGATTTTAAATAATGAATAAAATAATCTTAGTTTTATCAATCGGATTGATAGGTTTCAATGTTTTCGCAACAGAACCATCTGAACCACCAGTTGTAGAAGCTCCAGCAGAAGATAATTGGGTGAGTTTAGCAGAAACAATTGTCGTGCATTTAGAAACTGCCAGTACATTATATGCGGAAAATAATGGCAAAGAAGCTAAACGTGAGATTATTAAAGCCTATTTTGGTGTGTTTGAAGACCAGAAGATGGAGGCTGCTATGCGTATGGAATTAGGTGCCAAATATACTTATAAGGTGGAACGGCGGTTTGGTGCTTTGCGTAAAGCAATTAAAAAGAACATTTCAATAGAAGAATTTAATCAACAAAAGCAAGAACTAATCACCATTATGCGAGAAGATGCAATTAAATTAGATGAAGCCAAAATTCCAAGAGAGGTCTTTAAAGTTAATGAATAAACTGTTATTAATAATATTCTTATCAATTTTAACTAGTCCAATCTTAGCCGAAGGTACAGTTGATTTTAACAAAGTTGTTACCGAAATTAACATAGTTGGTGATAAATTAATTGCAGACTATCAAATTGACAATGGCATTGATACGGCTGATGAATTTTCTGATTTATATTTTGATGATTTCGCAATATACCTTTATCTTGTAACACTAAAGCTATCATT
>JAUCGN010000355.1 GCA_030378125.1 Thiotrichales bacterium HSG1
CCTTATCGTCGGCAGCGTCAGATGTGTATAGAGACAGTTCAAATAGTTATGTTACCAGAACACCAATGTTATCCACATATAAACAGTGGGAAACAACGTTTTACGATTCGATTTTTTGAATGTCCGCAGGTTAATCAGTCACCAGTACAATCACAGCAGGATATTAATTTTGAATTAAGATGTTGTATGATGTCTATTGAATAATACTAACCTTAATTGGAAACATTATGGATAAAATTTTTAAAGTTGGGATTTTTGGTTTAGCACCAAACGAGCAAAATACGCTTGGTAGTATTTTTAAGTTGGCAGCATCTCGTAGTCGACAATATTTAATGGTTGAACAACGTGAAACATCTGAAATTATATTAGTAGATGCGGATAATCCAGATTCTCTCAGTGAATGGCGAAGTTTCAGTGTACATCATAGTAAGATTCCAGTAATTAAAGTTGCCAAGGTAGTTCCAGCGGACACTAAAGAAGCTTATTTAAAACGGCCATTAACTTTAAAACGGGTTTTGGAAATTTTAGATAAAGTTACCATTGAAGCTCACAAATATGTTCCAGAGTTGGTCATTGGTGATGATAGCGGTGGAATGGATGACGAAGCTCAAAAGGCTTTACTTAATGCGGCTGGTAATACTTCTAGCAGTGGGATCAAATCATTAGTGGTAGACGACAGTTTACCTGTTCGTAAGTCAATGGAAATCCAATTAAGCTTGTTTGGAATGGAAATTGATTTTGCTGAAACTGGTGAAAAAGCTCTTGAGTTTATTCAAAAAACTGTATACGATATAATTTTTTTAGACATCATGTTGCCGGGTATTGATGGTTATAAAGTTTGTAAGGAAATTAAGTCGAACAACATGTCGAAAAATACTCCGGTGGTTATGTTGACTGGTAAAGGTACTAGATTTGACAAATTACGAGGAACGATGGCTGGTGCTAGTGTTTATTTGACTAAACCAGTTGAACCAGAACAGCTTAAAGAAGTTATTAAGCAATTTTTTACCTAATATTAATAAAGGTTAACAATTTTAAATGTTTTACAAGGAAAATTTATGTCTATAAATAAGATTTTAGTTGTTGATGATTCAACAATTGATAGGATGAATATTCAAAATATCATCACTGATGCTGGCTATGAAGTTGTCATAGCTTCTTCTGGTCACGAGGCTATAGAAAAAGCTCAATCCGAAAAACCAGATTTGATATTCATGGATATTGTAATGCCGGAAACAGATGGTTACCAGGCCTGTCGCGAAATAACTCACCATGAAGCTAGTAAAGATATTCCAATTATTTTCGTTAGTAGTAAAGGACAAAAAGCTGATCGATTGTGGGCTCAAATGCAAGGTGGGAAAGGTTTAATCCAAAAACCTTACAGTCCAGATCAAATCATTGAGCAAATCAATAAGTACAATAATTAAATTTTTAGCAAGAAACTAATGAGATACCACTTAAAACTTGTACACCCCACACAATTCCTCGCTATCATTAAGCAAATTAATTGGGGGTAATCACAAGGAATTACCCTTACAAATCGTCATATTACCATATTAATTGGGGGTAACCACAAGGGATTACCCCTACAAATCGTCATATTACTATAGAGACAATCCGGTTACTCCCTTAATGACTATCTTTTAAGCATCCTGCTCTTCAACGGAATCTACCTGTTCTTTAAGGAGCATATCTGCTTGTTGAGTACAACCATTTTTTTTCATCCATTCAATTTGCTGTGATACTTCCGACAATCTGGTAGGTATCATATTTAAAATAACTGAATAACTACTGACACCACTACGATTAGTCAGTCTTATCAAATATTTAGTTTCAGTTGTTAGT
>JAUCGN010000356.1:0-1139 GCA_030378125.1 Thiotrichales bacterium HSG1
ATATAATATGCCTAAACAAACTGAATATTACTTAGGATTTCAACTTACGGTTTAATTCTTAATGCCAAATTAAGAACTAACAAAATCATGCCAAGAAAAATTTTAGTCACCAGTGCTTTACCTTACGCCAACGGTTCCATTCATATAGGTCATTTAGTCGAATATATTCAAGCAGATATATGGGTACGATTACAAAAACTGCACGGTAATGAATGTTATTACGTCTGTGCTGATGATGCTCATGGCACTCCTATCATGCTACGAGCCGAAGCGGAAAATATTACTCCAGAGGAATTAATAGAGCGAGTTAATACCGAACATCAACAAGATTTTGCTGATTTTGCGATTGGGTTTGATAACTATTATTCAACTCACAGTACCGAAAATCAGTATTTTGCTAATTTAATTTTTAAAAATTTAACAGCCAATAATCATATTGAAAGACGTACCGTCAGGCAATTTTATGATCCAACTAAAGAAATGTTCTTGCCAGACCGGTTTATTCATGGTGAATGTCCACATTGTGGAGCCAAAGACCAATATGGTGACAGTTGTGAGGAATGTGGTAAAACCTATAACCCAACTGAGCTTAAAAATCCTGTTTCTGCCGTTTCTGGTGCAACTCCAATAGAAAAAGAATCGGAACATTTGTTTGTGAATTTAGCAAACTTTACCGAAATGTTACAGGAATGGACACAAACCTTGCAGCCAGCCGTTCTACATAAATTAGAGGAATGGTTAAAAACTGGTTTACAAGCATGGGATATTTCACGCGATGCCCCTTATTTTGGCTTTGAAATTCCCAATGAATCGGGTAAGTATTTTTATGTTTGGTTAGATGCACCGATTGGTTATATGGCTAGTTTTAAAAATCTATGTGATACTAAAAATATTAGTTTTTCTGACTTTTGGGAGCCAGATAGTAAAGCAGAAGTATATCATTTTATTGGAAAAGATATTACCTATTTTCATTGCCTGTTTTGGCCAGCGATGTTGTTTGGAGCCGGATTTAGAAAACCAACATCAGTTTTTGTCCATGGTTTTTTAAAGGTGGATGGCCAAAAGATGTCGAAAACTCGTGGTACTTTTATCAATGCTCGCACTTATTTGAACCATCTTAATCCTGAGTATTTACGTTA
>JAUCGN010000356.1:1149-1890 GCA_030378125.1 Thiotrichales bacterium HSG1
GAGTAGTAGATATTGATTTAAATTTAGAGGATTTTTTACAACGAGTTAATGCTGATTTAGTTGGTAAATTTGTCAATATTGCTAGTCGCTGTGCTAATTTTATCACTAAGCGTTTTGCCGGTCAGTTGGCTGCTAAATTAGAAAATAAAGAATTATATCAGAAATTTATAGATGCTGGTGATAGTATTTCGAATGCCTATGAAAAGCGTGATTATAATAAAGCGGTGCGAGAGATTATGGCTTTGGCAGATCAGGCTAACCAATATATTGACGAACATAAACCTTGGGTATTAGTCAAACAAGAAGGTAGCGATACAGAATTACAAGCGGTTTGCAGTCAAGGATTAAACTTATTTAGGGTATTAATGGGTTATTTGGCTCCAATTTTGCCGGTTTTAACCATTGAAGTGGAAAAATTTTTGGCTGCTCCAGTTACTTGGCAACCAACAGCTTTAACATCCCATAAAATCAATAAGTTCAAACCTTTAATGAAACGGGTAGAACAGAAACAGATTGATGCCATGATAGAAGCATCTAAGGAAACTTTATTGGCCAAATCTCCAGAGAAACCTACTGAAAAGTTAGCAGATACTATAAGTTATGATGATTTTGCCAAGATCGATTTACGTATTGCTAAGATTGTGAAAGCTGAGCCGGTTGAGAAAGCTAAAAAGCTATTGAAATTAACTTTAGATATAGGCGAAGATAAACCAAGTACTGTGTTTGCTGGGATTAAGTCTG